>DYRY01000026.1 GCA_020718465.1 Anaeromyxobacter dehalogenans
ACTAATTGGTAAATAATAGAAATAATCATTAAAAATACTATTTTATTTATAGTATAATATATAATTTTTTAAATTTTGTTTGATTTTTTTATTTTCACTATTTTATTTAGCAAAATAGCTTTAATTTAAGGATTCTAACACTATTTTTCCAACTTTTAAAAGATTATTTTAATTTTTTTAGAAATTTTTATTGCAATATTATTGTTAGATAGCTATATTATCTGAACTTACTTCTAAATTTGAAGCAGATTTATATTTGTTATAGTTGGGTAAGTTTGATTAATTTTTTGTTTTCACTATTCTATATGAGGGGAAATTATGGAATATCAAAACATTTATAAAAGTTTAAACCATCTTTTTCAAAAAAGGGTCTCGTTAAAACCACTCTTAACAGCACTAATAACAAAAAAAGAGGGAGTTTGGGAGAGTATTACTTGGAGTGAATATTATGAAACCTCCAAAAATATTGGTATGGGTTTAATTGAGTTGGGTTTTAAAGAGGGTGGAAAAGTTGCAATTTTTTCAAACACAATGGTTGAGTGGGTTATTACTGATATGGCAATATTGGGAATAAATGGAGTTACAGTTCCTATATATCAATCAAATACAGCTCAGGAGGCAGAGTATATTATTGAACACTCTGAATCTAAATTTGTTTTTGTTGAGGATAAAAAACTTCTTGATAAAATTGCTCAAGTTTATGAAAACCTATCAACAAAACCTAAAATAATTTTGATTAAAGGGAAAAAAGATCCTAAAAATAGTTGGGTAGTTGAGTGGAATGAGGTAATAAAGCTTGGTCAAAAACATACAATTGATGAGTTTAAAAAACTCTCTGAAACAACAACAGAGTCTCAACTTGCAACTATAGTATATACATCAGGAACTACAGGATTACCCAAAGGAGTTATGTTAAGTCATAAAGCACTTTTAGCAAATGCTCAAGGTTTAGAGATATCATTAAATAGTTTGGCTCTTGAGAATGATATTGTATTAATGTTTCTTCCACTTGCACATATTTTTGCTAAAATTATTCATATTTTAACAATCCATCGTGGGATTCAGAGTGCATATGCAGAGAGTATTGAGAAACTCATTGATAATATTGGAGAGGTAAAACCACATATTATGGGGAGTGTTCCTAGAATTTACGAAAAAGTTTATGCAAAAATTATTGGAGATGTAGAAAGTGGTTCAATTGTAAAAAGAAAAATATTCTACTGGAGTATGGAGGTTGGTAAAAAATACTCTCAAGCTATTCAACAAAAAAAATCAATATCTCCGATTTTAAGAGCGGAGTATGAGATTGCTAATCGACTTGTTTTCTCTAAATTAAAAAATAAATTTGGTGGTAGACTCAAATTTTTTGCTTCATCAGGAGCCCCTTTGGCAAAAGAGATTGCACAATTTTTTCATGCATCTGGTATTTTAATTTTGGAGGCCTATGGTTTAACTGAAGTTGCTGGTGCAATGACAATTAACACTCCTGAACTATTTAAATTTGGAACAGTTGGTCCTGCAATGAGAACTGTTGATGTTACACTATCTGAAGATGGTGAAATTTTATGTAAAGGAGCTATTGTAATGGATGGCTACTATAAGAATAAAGAGGCAACAATAGAGGTTTTAGTTGATGGATGGTTTCATAGTGGTGATATTGGAACAGCCGATAAGGATGGATATATCACAATAACAGATAGAAAAAAAGATATTATTGTAACAGCTGCTGGGAAAAATATTGCTCCACAAAACATTGAAAATCTAATGAAAACAGACCGACGGGTGAGTCAAATTATTGTTTTGGGTGATAAAATGAGATATCTTGTTGCACTTATCAACATAAATCTTGATGAGGCAGAGAAATTTGCAAACAACAACAATATTCCATTTAAAAATCGTGAGGAGTTAACAGAGCATCCAAAAGTTATTGAGTGGATTGAGGGAGTTATTCAAGAGAAAAATAAAGAGCTTCCATCCTACTCAACAATAAAAAGATTCTCAATTATTCCAAAAGATTTCTCAATTGAGACAGGAGAGTTAACTCCAACTCTAAAAGTAAAACGTAAATTTTGTATGGAAAAATACAAAAAAGAGATTGAAAAAATGTACAACTAACACTATTTTTGTATCTTTCCTTTAATAAAAGAGATGTTTTAATCATAAATAAGAGTTATTTATTATTATCTTTTTTGTTTATTTTAAGTAAAAAAGTAAAAACCTAAAGGATTTATATGTTAAAATCAGTTTTCACACTAGGTCCATCATCTCACACAGAGGAGATTATATCATCTCTTCTTGAACAAGCAGATAGATTTAGACTTAATGCTTCTCATATTAACTCTGAAGAGTTATTTCAATGGTTGAAAAAAATTGAGCTTATTTTTCAAAAAAATGGTAAAAAAATCCCTGTTATAATAGACCTTCAGGGGGCTAAAATGAGAATTGGAAATATTGAAAAAAAAGAGTTTTTACCAAAACATATAGTTATTTACTACTCTGAAAAAAACAGTGTTGATAAAAATAGTATTTTTACTCAATGGGAGGGGTTGAGTGATATTTTTGAAATTCCTACTCCACATAAACCACTTTTTGGTGAGTTAAATGTTGGTGAATTAATCTCTTTAAATGATAATCGAGTAATTGTTAAAGTTTTAAAAAAAAATGAGGATAGTTTTTTATGTGAAATTATTCAGAATGGTCCACTATCATCAAAAAAAGGTATTAATAGAGTTGAACATCCTGTTTTTTATAGAGAGATAACTAATTCTGATAGAGAGGCAATTGAGATTGCTTTAAAATTTGATTTTACTCAATTCGCATTTTCATTTACTTTAACAGGTTATGAAAGAGAGCTTTTTAAAAACATAAATAAACACTTTATTGCAAAAATAGAACGAGATGATGCTTTTGAAAATTTAGATACTATTGATAAAAATTTTGATGAAATTTGGCTTTGTAGAGGTGATTTAGGAGCTCAAGTTGGGCTTAAAAATTTAGCAACTGTTTGTAAAACTTTTGCTTTAAAAATGAAAACATTAAAAAAAGATATTTTTTTAGCAGGAGAGATTTTTGAGCATTTAACAATATCAGAAGCTCCAACAAGAGCTGAAATCGTTGCATTAGGGTATGCAAAAGATGAGGGATATAAAGGAGTTGTTTTCTCAAATGAAACTGCAATTGGAGTTAATCCTGAAAAAGTTGCCTATTGGTGGAATCTTTTAAAATAATTTCTATTTTTTTGTTAATATTTGTAAAACTTTTATTTTCTATTTTTTTGTAAAAACAGTAAAAATAGTTTATATTTATATATTTAAGGAGCTAAAATGAGAGATTTTAATAAAATTTTAGTAACAGGTGGTGCAGGTTTTATTGGTTCTAACTTTATTAAATATCTTTTTGAAAAAATAGATTTTAAAGGTGAGATTATAAATGTTGACAAATTAACATATGCTGGTAATTTAGAAAATCTATCTGATATCAATAAAAAATATGGAAAAAGTGGTGAAAATAGATATCATTTTGAAAAAATTGATATTGTTGATTATGTTGCTATTGAATCAATTTTTGAAAAATATGATTTTGATGCAGTAGTACATTTTGCAGCAGAGTCACATGTTGATAGATCTATTCATGGTCCTAAAGCATTTATTGAGACTAATATTATTGGGACTTTTAATCTTTTGGAGGTTTGTAGAAAATATTGGAAAAATTTTAATAATAAAATTTTTCACCATATATCAACAGATGAGGTTTATGGAAGTTTGGGTGATGAAGGTTTTTTTTATGAAACTACCGCTTATGATCCAAGAAGTCCATACTCTGCTTCAAAAGCTTCCTCTGATCATTTAGTAAATGCCTATTTTCATACCTATAATCTTCCAGTAACTATTTCAAACTGTTCAAATAATTATGGACCTCTCCAATTTCCAGAAAAACTTATTCCAATTATGATTAATAATATGTTGGAGGAGAGAGCTTTACCTGTTTATGGAGATGGTTTAAATGTAAGAGATTGGCTTTATGTTGATGATCATTGCTCTGGAGTATGGAAAATAGCAATAGAGGGAGTTATAGGGGAAACATATAATATTGGTGGTGAAAATGAGTGGACAAATATAGCTCTTTTAGATAAATTATGTGATATAATGGCTTATAAAATGGAAAAACCATCTGGTTATTACCAAAAATTTATAACTTATGTTAAAGATAGAGCTGGTCATGATAGAAGATATGCAATAAATTGTGATAAAATAAAGTCTCAATTGGGGTGGAGTCAATCTGTAACTTTTGATAAAGGACTTCAACTAACTGTTGATTGGTATCTCAATAATAAAAATTGGATTGAGAATATAAAAACAGGAGAGTATAAAAAATGGTTAGAACTAAATTATTGAATTTTTTTTAATTTTTTTGAATTTTTTCTTTTATTTTTCGTTTAATGTAAAAGATGCCTCCTAAAAAGTGATTGAAGGGAACCTCCCCCAAGGGTTCCCTTTTTTTTTATAACTCTAAAAAATAATTATTAAAAAAATAGAGAATTAAAAGTATAAAATAAAGTAGATTAATTTTAAAATATGTAAAATTAATAAAAATTACTTTCCTTTTTATCAAAAAGTATAAAATTCTTGACCTATTTAAATTACTCAGATATAATCTAAATTGTTTTATTATTTAAGGGGATATGATGAGAACAATCTTTTTTCTATTTTTCGTTTTTTCAGTGGCCCTATTTGCTCAAGCTAGCGATACCATTGATATGGGTGTTGGGCAACAAAAAGTTGTTAATGTAAAAGGACTTCAAAGAGTTGCTATTGGAGATCCAAGTGTTATTGATGTTCAGGCAGTAGGATCAGACCAAATTATTATTACTGCAAAAAAACATGGTAGAACAACTCTTATTTTATGGTTAAGTAATGGAAATAGAGTTGGCTATACTGTTAGAGTATCTATGTTAGATCCTCAAGGTGTTGTTAAAGATGTTGCCTCCCTTCTTAAAGATATTGAGGGAATAAAAATTAAAGTTGCAGATCAATACATTATTCTTGATGGTGAAGTTTATCGTGGAATGGATTATATTAGAATTCAACAAGTTATGGCAATATTTCCAATTGTGAAATCTTTAATTATAATTAGTCCAAGTGCAAAAAAAGGTATTGTTGAACAACTTAATCAGATGTTTAAAGAAAACTCTTTAAAAGATGTTAGATCATCTGTTATTGGTGATATGATTTTTCTTGAAGGATTTGTTTCTGATGAAAGAGAGAAAATCAAAACACTCTCAATTGCAAAATCTCTTGGATTAAAACAATCTTCTACTTATCAAATGGGACAATCTCAAACACAGCAACAAAATGCTGAAGGTGGAGTTACACAAACTACAAATGTTGTTGAAGATGGAACTAATATTGGGCAAGAGTTTATTGATCTTGTTGGCATTGGTTTGAAAAAAATGATTCTACTTGAGGTTGAGTTTGTTGAAATTAGAAAAAATAACCATTTAAAACTTGGCTTTAATTGGGCAAGTATGAGTGGTCAAGCAAACACACTTGAGGGTGTTTTTACATCTTTTTTTGATATAACTCTTCCTGATGGAACAACTGTTCCAAAACAATCAAGTAGTCTTCTATATCCAAATAATGTGAATGACTATAATTTTGCAAGTTTTTTTAATGTTCATACAAATTTAAGCCTTCTTTCTGATGATGGCTACTCAAGAATTTTGGCTCAACCTAAACTTCTATGTGCAAGTGGTGGTGAAGCTAAATTTCTATCTGGTGGTGAGATTCCAATTCCTCTTGTTCAAGATGATGCTGTTACTGTTGAGTGGAAAGAGTATGGTGTTAAGCTTGATATGAATCCTGTTGCAGATGCAGATGGAAATATATTAACCTCTATCAAAACAGAGGTTTCTGAACCTGATTGGAGTAATGCAGTTCAAGGATATCCTGCTTTTATTAATAGAAAAGTTGAAACAATTATAACAGTTCATACAGGAGATACAATTGTTCTTTCTGGACTTTATAGAAATGACAATCAAAAAGCAGTTACAAAACTTGCTGGTTTTGGTCATATTCCAATTCTTGGTGAGCTATTTAAAAGTCGTGATTTTCAAGAGGGAAAATCTGACCTTTTAATTTTTGTAACTCCCCGAATTGTTCGCTCTGATGCTGGAACAATTAAAGATATGATGAATAAAATGAAACGTCGTTATGAGTTATCTCACAGTGAAGTTGGATTCTCTATTTTTGACTAGGAGCTTTTTAAATGATAAAACTTGTTATAAAAGATAAACTTGGTGATAAAGATATGAAAGAGTTTTCTAAAGATGAGGTCACTGTTGGGCGAACTCCTGATAATGATCTTTTTCTTGAGAGAAAAAATATATCAAAACTTCACTCAAAATTTATTGCCAAAAATGGAAAACTCTTTGTCAAAGATATGGGTTCTACAAATGGTACCCTTGTTAATGATGTAAGGATTGATGGGGTTAAAGCAATTACCCCTGCAGATATTATCTCTATCGGAGATTTTTTAATAAAAGTTAAATATGTTGCAGAGGAGAGTGAATCACCAGTTATTGCAGATGTATCTTCTGATGATGAGGCAGCGAAAAGACGCTCAAGAAGAAGACGTGGCTCTCTTGATGATATTCCTGATGAGTTGTCTGAAGATAAAAATGATATTGAGGTTGCTCCTAAAAAAGGAGATGAGGTGAAGAAAAAAGATGCTCCTCCAGTTGTTATGAGTGAAGAGGAGAAGATGTATATTTCACTTCAACAAGAGATTCATGATAGATTGATTGATTATCTTGATTTAAGAAGGCTTAAAATTGATGAACTTGAAGATTCTGCTCTAAGAAATAAAACAGAGGATGCAATAAAAGATATTATTGAACAAATGGATCAAACAGGAGAAATTCCTCACTATGTAAATCAGTTTAATCTTTTGCGGGATGTTTTAAATGAGGCACTTGGGCTTGGACCACTTGAAGAGTTTTTAGCAGATGAATCTATAAGTGAGATTATGGTTAATCATGCTAATCAGATTTATATTGAGCAAGGAGGAAAATTAACATTAAGTCCTAAAAAATTTAGTTCAAATAAAGCTGTTTTAGGGGTTATTGAACGAATTGTTGCACCTATTGGACGTAGAATTGATGAGTCATCACCACTTGTTGATGCTCGTCTTAAAGATGGAAGCCGTGTTAATGCCATTATTCCACCACTTGCATTAAAAGGACCATGTATTACAATTCGTAAATTTAAAAAAGAGAAGCTTGGAATTGATGATTTAATAAAATACAACTCTCTTAGTAAAGGTATGTCTCAATTTTTAAAAATGTGTGTTCTAGCTCATAAAAATATATTTGTTTCTGGTGGTACAGGTTCTGGAAAAACAACAACTCTCAACATTATATCCTCCTTTATACCAGAGGATGAGAGAATTGTAACAATTGAGGATGCTGCTGAGCTTCAGATGAGACAGGCTCATGTTGTTTCTCTTGAATCAAGACCTGCCAATATTGAGGGAAAGGGAGCAATAACTATTCGTGAACTTGTAAAAAACTCACTTCGTATGCGTCCTGATAGAATTATTATTGGGGAGTGTCGTGGTGGAGAGGCATTAGATATGCTTCAGGCAATGAACACAGGTCATGATGGTTCTATGACAACAGGCCATGCTAATACACCAAGAGATATGATATCTCGTCTTGAAACAATGGTTCTTATGAGTGGTATGGATTTGCCTATTAGAGCTATTAGAGAGCAGATTGCCTCCGCTGTTAATATTATTGTTCAGATTCGTCGTTATAGTGATGGGACTCGTAAAATAACAAATATTACAGAGGTAACTGGTATGGAAGTTGATATCATAACCCTTCAAGATATATTCTATTATCAGCAAGAGGGTTTTGATGAAAAGGGTAAAGTTAAGGGTAAATTTGTTGCAACAGGTTTTATTCCTAAATTTTATGAAGATCTTCAAAGAAAAGGTATCTCTGTTGATATGGATATTTTTAGATAATCTTAATTGTAAATCTATTATAATTAATCATAAGCTGAAGATTAGTATAAAATTTAAAGTCAATAAAAAATATTTTATTGGATGTTTTTTATATTTTATTGCTTTTTGATTAATAGATTTTTATTTTTCAAAAAAATAATTTTACAAAAATTTGAATAATTTAAAATATATTTGTGAAAATAAATATTTTACTTGCAATTTATGTTTTTTTATAATATAGTAAATTGTTTGTTAAGGTTTACAAACAGTTGGCAATAAGGCCGAAGTTTTAAAAGAAGTAAGGAGTTACAAATGTCAGATCAAGTAAAAGGGTGTGTTAAATGGTTTAATGAAGAGAAAGGATTCGGCTTTATTCAACAAGAGGGCGGAAAAGATGTATTTGTTCATTATACAGCGATCAATGGAAGAGGACGTAGAACTCTTCAAGAGGGTCAAAATGTTATGATGACAATTGCACAAGGACCAAAAGGACCTCAAGCAGAAAACGTAACACCTCTTTAATCTAAAGATTAACTAATTATATTAAAACATAGTAAGTCTTTAAGGGCGGGTTTTCCCGCCCTTTTTTTTATCCAACTAAAAAAATATTTTATGATTTAATACAACTTTAGATTTATTAGATAAACAACTATTTTTTATCATTAAAAATACAACATTACTTTAATTTAATGTTAAATTAAATTTTAAAATATAATTAAATTTAGATTATAATTTAGAAATAAAATATTTTTTATATTTTTTGTTTTTTTAATGAATATTTTCTAATTTTATGTTAATAAATGATATATTTAGACTGCTTATTAAGAGTTCTAGTGAATTTAAAATATAACCACTTTTAGGGGGAAAGATGATAAATTTAAAAACAAGTTATCTTGGAATAGAGTTGAGTAATCCAATTATTGTTTCAAGTAGTGGATTAACATCAGATATTGGAAGTTTAAGAAGAGCTCAAGAGAATGGTGCAGGAGCTATTGTTTTAAAATCACTTTTTCAAGAGCAGATTATTGCAGAGACAGAGCTAATTCAAAATATGGATCTATCAGGTCATCCAGAGGCATATGATTTAATTGAAAATATCACTAAAGATACAACACTAAGTGACTATATTTTAATGATAATACAGGCAAAAAAAGAGTTAAAAATTCCTATAATTGGTAGTATTAACTGTATTTCTAATGGGGATTGGGTTGAGTATGCTAAAAAAATAGAGGATGCAGGGGCAGATGCTTTAGAATTAAATCTTTTTATACCTCCACTTTTTCATAAAACAAGTAGAGAGTTAGAGGATTTGTATATTGATATTTTAACAAAGGTTATAGACAAAGTTTCACTTCCAATCTCTGTTAAAATTGGCTCATATTTTACAAATATATACCAAATTACAAATCGATTAGCAAATGCAGGAGCATCTGGAATTGTTCTTTTTAATAGATTTTACAATCCAGATATTAATATTAATACAATGAAATTAACGTATGCCTCTCCACTTAGCCACTCTGATGAACTTCCTCATGTTTTAAGATGGATTGCACTTTTATCTGGTACTGTTGAGACTGATTTTGCAGCAACAACAGGTATTCATTCTGGAAGTGATGTTATAAAATCTATTTTAGCTGGAGCATCTGCTGTTGAGATTGCCTCTGTTATATATAGAAAAGGTTTTGAGTTTATCCCTAAAATGTTATCTGATATAAAAAATTGGATGGTTGATAAAAAATTTCAAGAACTCTCTCAATTTAAAGGAATTCTAAGTGAAACAGAGTTAATGAACTCAACTTTTGAACGTTTTCAATATATCAAAGCTCTTTCTGAAACTGCTAACTCTATGAAATATTTCTAAACAATTTTCTATTGTTTTTATAAAAATATAGTTATATAATGGTTACTCTTTTTGGTTGTTTTAGAAGAGATGCTTTATTATAATCATCTGTTTAAAAGATATTTTTTTTAATTTATTATAAAATAAAGGAAATTTATCCTATTTTAAGGTTAAAATTAGTGGATTGGAACTACTTTAAAAATAGCAATATCATTTTGTTATTTCTAATAACAATACCAATTTTTCATATTGGAATACTATTTTTTATATGGTATCTTAAAATTATACATAAAAAAACTTTTTTTATATTTTTTTCACTACTATTTATCTCTGTTACAATACTACTTTTTTACTCAACATATCCAATATCTCTTGGAAACTACTACTATGAATCTGGTTTTTATGCTGATAGTATGAAACACTATAAAGAGATAAAAAAAAGATTAGATAACTCAAATTATAGATTTATATATAGATATCTCTACACTTCAATACCTGAAAATGAGATTGATAGACGAATTGCAATATCAACCTACTCATCACAAAAATATGATCAGGCAATTCCACTTTTACGAAGGGAATTAGAGAGAGCCAGAAAAAATGAGCAACCATACTTCATGTTATATATTGCAAATTCACTCCTAAGAAGAGGTGAAAAAAAAGAGGCAGATAGATTGGCTGTAAAATCCTATTTAATGGCTTTATCAATATATGATGAAAAAGATTTAAAAACTTTTGAGATATTTTATAATAGATTTTTTAAAATTTAAAAAATTATTATTGCTTAAAAAAAGAAATGAATAACTGAAAATAAAATATAATTTTATTACAAAAAGTCATAACTAATTTTTTTTTATTTTTTTTAAAATACATAAATTATTAATTTTTATTATAAAATGTAGGAGTTTTTATGATTGAGCGTTATCAAGAGATTGATATGGAAAAAATTTGGAATGAGGAAGGGAAGCTTAATTATTGGCTAAAAGTTGAACTCTCTGTTATTGATGCCTTTCTTTATTTTGGAATAATAACAAAAGATGTTGCAGATAAAATTCATGAAAAAGCCAAATTTGATGTTAATAGAGTAAAAGAGATTGAGGAGACTACAAGGCATGATGTTGTTGCATTTATCACAAACTTAGAGGAGAATATTGGTGAGGATTCACAATGGATTCATTTTGGAATGACATCCTCTGATATGCTTGATACAGCTTTTGCTTTACAACTAAAAGATGCAGGTGAGCTTATTCTGAATAAAATAGATTTTTTACTCAACACAATAAAAAAAAGAGCATTAGAAGATAAATATACCCCAATGATTGGACGCTCACATGGTATTCATGGAGAACCAATAACATTGGGTTTTGTATTTGCATCTTGGTATGAAGAGCTTAAAAGAGGAAAAATTAGATTTCAAAATGGTCTAAAATCAATTTCAACAGGTCAAATATCAGGTGCAATGGGTACATTCTCCTTTTTAGATCCTGAAATTGAAAATTTTGTTTGTGAATCTCTTGGATTATCTCCAGAACCTATTTCTACTCAAGTTATTCCACGAGATAGGCATCTTGAATATTTTTATGCAATGGCCTCTTTAGCAACATCTCTTGAAAGATTTGCAATAACAATTCGACATTGGCAAAAAACAGAAATGGGAGAAGCGGAGGAGTTTTTTAAATCTGGTCAAAAAGGCTCATCAGCAATGCCACACAAAAGAAATCCAATCTCATCTGAAAATATATCAGGTTTAGCAAGAGTTGTTAAAAGTAATCTTTTTGCTGCCATTGAGAATGTTTCATTATGGCATGAAAGAGATATATCCCACTCATCTGTTGAGAGAATTATTGCTCCTGATACAACAACATTAATCTATTATATGCTTAAAAGATTTGCAAATATTGTTGAAAATTTAGTGATATATCCACAAAAAATGATGGATAATATAAATTTATCAAAAGGGCTTATCTATTCTCAACATCTTTTACTTACACTTTCAGAGAAAGGAGTTCAAAGACAAATAGCATATAAAGTTGTACAAAAGGCTGCAATGAACTCTTTTGAGAATAAAACAGCGTTTTTAGAGGAGCTTTTAAAACTTGATGAGATAACTAATTGGCTCACAAAAGATGAAATTGAAAACTGTTTCTCAATTGAACACCATTTAAGAAATATTGATACTATTTTTGAAAGAGTTTTTGATTAGTTTTCTTTAAAAAACTAATTCTACATGTTTTTATTGTATAAACAGGTATTTAAATTGGTATTATTTAATTAAAACCTTTATATGATGGAAAAACTCCATTTTTTTTCCAATTAATATAGTCATTTAATATCTCTTTATGGTCAAAAACCATATTTTCAGGAGTGTTTGATATATCAACAGTTATAATCGATTTTGCATCATCTCCAGCCTTTGGAACTCCATTGGCTTGAGCAATAAAAACTGTTGATACTGTATGAAAACGGGGATCTCTTGTTGGATTTGAGTATGTCTTAAGTTGTGTGATAAGGTTGATATCTAAATTTGTCTCCTCTTTTGCCTCTCTTATTGCTGCACTCTCTAATGACTCACCATAATCAACAAACCCACCAGGAATTGCTATCCCTAAAGGCTCATTAAATCTTTCAATAAGAACAATTTTGGAGTTATCATCTAAAAGCTCAATAATAATATCAACTGTTGGATATGGATTTTTATAGCCACTCATAAAACCTCCTAAAATTTTAAAAATATTCTGTTTTTACTCATCTTTATTAAATTTTATTCTAAATATTTTAATAAAAATCAGTACATCATTATATCAATATAAATTAGTTTATCAACTATTATTATGCAATTATTGATTATTTTTAGATTAAAATCATCAATTAGTTTTATTTTTTTTTAAAATTGTTTAAAATAGAGATATGTTTTTTATGTTTTAAAATTTAGGATTTTATGTTTTTTATGTTTTTTTTACTATTTTCATATTTTCAAAATTATGATGTAGAGTGTGAAAATTGCCCTGAAAATGTTGCACTTATGGTTGTTTTTGGTGAAAAAGAGCTCTCTTTTTGCACTGCTTTTTTAGCAGAGAGTGGTTTAATAACAACTAATAGCCATTGTATTCCCGATTGGATTAACAAAAAAGGTAATATATCAAAACAGATTTTTTTCTTTTTTCCAAAAACAGGTAAAAAAGAGGCAGAGTTTACTCCAGCTCAAAAAATAGTACTCTCTTTTAACACAGATAATTCTCCATCTGTAACAAAAAATGATATTGCAGTTATCTCAATATCAAAAGATATAAAAAGGGAAACATTAAAACTTGATAATAGTGGATTTTCTGAAAATGAGAGTGTTGTTTTGTGGAGTGCAGAGTTATTAAAAGATAAAAAAAAAGCTAAACTAAAGAAAAAAGTGTGCAAAGTTATATATAACTCTGTTTTATCTCCTATTGGATTTTCAAAAAACTCACCACATGTAACCATTGGTGATTGTGATATAAAACATGGATACTCTGGTTCTCCAATTATAGGTTCACAAAATAGTGTAAAAGGAGTACTATTTGGTTCTGTTAATAGAGGTAAAAGTGTAAAACTTTTTAAACAATATTTAATAAATCCTAAAAATAGTGGAAGAATGGGAGTTGGGTTAAATTTTGCTTGTGCTATGCCCCAAAAGTTTGGAAAATTTCCTCAAGAGTGTTTTATTGAACCACAAAAAAACTACTTTTGGCTTATATCAAAAACTATTGAAAATAAAATAGATAATTTTAAGAAAAAAGGGTTTCTCAAAAATGGTGTCTATTGGGAAAACTCTGTTTTTACCTCTGCTTTTGAGAGTGGAGATAAAATAAGTTTCGAATCATACCTCTCATATCTACCAAAATGTATTAAACATCTTCCACTATTTTTATCTCAATGGGTTGAGATGGGGGGAATTCATAAAACTTATGTTGATAAGAAGATAGATATTGAGAAGATTTCAATAAAATTAAATCGTTTTTTTCAGGTTGAAAAAGTTTTAAAAACCAACAAAAAACCTAATGGAGTTTTAATATATTTTATGGATGAAAAAAAGTGGAGCAGTACAAAAAAAGGAAACAAAGAGTTAGAGTTAAATATTGGATTTTGGAACTTTAAAGATAGTAGAATAGAGTCCTCAATGGAAATGACAATTCCCTTTTGTGACTAAATAATAAAAAACAGAAATAAATAAAACAGAAAAAAAATATTTGTACAATTTGATATTATAGTTTATATATAATATAGTTTTATGATTGGATTTTTTATGGCTTCAGATATTTTTTACAAAGTGATTGACCTATCTCATGATGGAAAAGGGGTTATTAAAGATGGAGATGAAATTGGATTTGTTTCAAATGCAATTCCCAATGAGGATATCTCTGTTGTTTGGTATAAAAAAAGTAAAAAAATAAAATTTGGTTACAGTATAAAAATTGAAAACAGAGCTAAAGAGCGAGTTGAACCAATTTGTGAACACTTCTCTATTTGTGGTGGTTGTCAACTTCAACATATAAAATATGAGGAACAACTTAGGTTTAAACAAAAAAAAGTTTTTGAAGCTTTTAAACGAATTGGCAAAATTGATTTAGTAGAGAATCCAGAAATTGTGGGGTTTGAAATATTAAATTATAGAAATAAATCAACTTTTTTTGCCCAAAATGGTGTTGCAGGATTTTATAAAGAGGAATCTCATGATATTATTAACCTTAAAAGTTGCCAAATTCAACCAATTATAAATATTGAGATATCTAATTTTATTAAAAAATATAGATACATTGGCTCTTTTACAATTAGAAATCATATTGATAAAATAATGCTTATTTTTGAAAATAGTTTCAAAAATATAGATGAATTAGTAAAAAAGTTTCCTGATATTATATCTATTTATCAAAAAAATAGATTAATTTGGGGAGAGCAATATATAACTGAAAAATTGTTGAATTTTAAATTTTTAATATCTCCAAACTCTTTTTTTCAGATTAACACAAAGCAAACAGAGATTTTATATCAGATCGTTGCAGATTTTTTAACCCCTCTCAAAAATGAAGTGATTGCTGATTGCTACTGTGGGACTGGCACAATAGCTTTATCAATCTCCCCTTTTGTTAAAAAAGTAATTGGAGTAGAGTTAAATAAAGATTCAATTTTAGATGCAACTCAAAACTCAAAAATTAATAGTGTTCAAAACTGTGAATGGATTGTTGGAGATGCAACAACTGTTATTTCTGATTTAATTAAAACAAAAAAAGAGATTTTTGATGGAGTTATTCTTGACCCACCAAGAGCTGGAACAACAAAAGAGTTTATAAATAGTGTTGTTGAGTCTAAAATAAAAAAAGTTGTTTATATATCTTGTGATCCTGCAACTTTGGCAAGAGATTGCTCTATTTTTTTAGAGAATGGGTATGGTTTAAAAAAAATAAAATTAGTTGATATGTTTCCACACACATATCATGTTGAGTCTGTTGTTTTATTAGAGTATTTGTAAGTTTTTGTAATAAATATCAAAACAAAATAAAATTAATATAAATTTTTAATATAGTAAAACTTCTTTTAGAAAAAAATAGTAGAAAAATTAATAAAAAATTAAAAATTCCACTGAATAGTTACTAATATTTTAATTATAAATAACTTAATATGAGTAATTGACAAATTATCTAAAATTTAATAACATCAAGTTAGTTCTTGATTTTTTTATAGGAACTATTATGTTAAATCTCTTTAAAAATATAACTATTTTATAGGAACTATTATGTTAAATCTCTTTAAAAATATAACTATTTTATATTTAATTTTAGTTTTTTCTACCTCTTGTAGTGGAGAATCATTAACTCCAGATGAAAAATTAGAGAGACATTTCATAAAATATGGAGCCGATTTAAAATATCAAACAGATGCAATGAATCTCTATATTTCACAAAAAAAATTGGATAAAGCATTTCAGATTTTTGTGAATACCCAGTTTTTATCTATAAAAAAAGATTTAACATATAATAAAGAGATGCAGAAATTTATATTCGAATCAATAAAAGAGCTTTCTAAAAAAGAGCAACTCAATACAATAAATCAAATTATTCCAATTTTTACAGAGATTACCCCTTTTTTAATAAAAAGAGTAGAGATTCTTGCAGAGGGAGGAATATCTATTGATGCTTGGCTTGAGTTAGAAAAAATTTATGAATTAGACTCTAATGTAAAAAATATTGGAAAAAAAATCCTGTTTCATGACCTCCGAAACCACCTCAAAAAAAATAGTGGAACAAGATTTTTAACAATTATGTCAAAAATTAACTCTAATGAGAGTAGAGATTTCATGAAAAACTATTTAACTCAAAATCCCTCAAATATTATGGAGAATTTAGAGTTATCAAACACTGTTTTTGATGAAAAAACTCTTTTGGATAATATAAAAAATCAAAATTTTATTCAAAAAAAAATTTGGATCACACAATCTTTAGTTCAAAAAGCTAACTTAGATGAGATAAAAAAAATTTTTGAAACATCAGATTTACCACTTAAATTCTATATCTATTATGAGTATAGAAGAGTTTTAAATGTTGAATTAGGAGAAGATTTTTTAGAAAATCTTTTAAAAGAGAGCTCTTTAATGGTGAAAAAAGCAGCTTTTGAAACTGTTTTAGATTTTAAAGAGACTAAATATCTTAAAAATGTTTTAGATGAAATAAATAACACTCAACTTAATGATGAAAATGAGTCTTTTTTAATATTACTATTCAAAATTTTAACAGTTATTGATAAAAATAGTGGCAAAAATCATATAAAACTATTTGAATCTAAAATTGGTGAAAAAAAACTTGAATTTGATGACTATAAATTAATTCGAGAGGAGCTAAAATCTCAATTTTCACTTCCAATAGATAAAGATATAGTTGAATCTCTCTCAAAAAGTGAAAATTACTTTATTTCAGAAAGGGGAAGAAAATTAATTAATCAGAAATCTAATGATAGTGAAAAACCTAAAGTAAATGAAACTAATACTCTTAAAAATATTGTATTGGAAAGAAAAAAACTAAAAACAACTTCTGATTTTGTAAATTGGTATGAGAGTGTTATATATTTTTTAGATAGTTTAAAATAAAAAAACATAAATACTTTATTTTCTGTGAGTAAAATAAAAAAATACTATCTCTCATGTTTATAAAGTTTTATTTTGTAATCAAGATATGTTTCATACTCAATAATAAATTTTAAAACAGTTTCATTTGAGCTAACTTTCCAATCATCAAGTTTTCGCTTTTTCTCAAAATACTCCTCCATAACACCATACTCACTTATTGCCCAATCGTTTTTTGATAGAAGTTCAAAAATATCTTCCCATTTCTCTTGAGAGTTAACAAATTCAAAAAGAACTGTTTGAAGAAGATGTGATTCAAATATTTGGTCAGAGTATAACTCTAATACATGAAATAAAAAAAGTGTAAAGTTTTTTTTGTTTGAAAAACTCTCTTTAAAAAATGGAATAATATAGAAATCAAATTTTGGTGAAAAAGCATGTAGTAGTTTTATAACATCTTTTAAATGATCTATATTCTCATTTTCAAAATAAAGTAAAATAGCTTCTAAAACCTCTTTTTTATGAGATGAATATAGTAAATTAAGTTTTTGAAAGCGAGTTGGAATAGTTTCATACTCATAAAACTCTGGTAGATACTCTTTTTCAAAAATTCTCCATTTAAAAAAAAGTATTACATCATTAAGATAATTTTTTGATATAAGATATAAAATCTCCTCTGTCTCCATTGTTATATTTGGAATCTCATAAAAAGCCCTTAATAGAGAGTGAATTTCAGAACTGTTTAGTATCTCTAAAATCTCTTTTTTTTGAAACCAAAATTTTTGAATCCATTGAGTATTTCTATTTGTAGATAAAAACTGAATTATACCAAGAAAAAGAGACTTTCCTATCTCAAGATAGCCATTTTTTGTTGAAATAAGAGTTAGTAACTCTATTAAAAGAGGAAAATCTGCTGTTGTTATTGCATTTGTATAGATTTTCTCTAGCCAATCTAGTTTTATAACATTTGTATATTGTAGAAACTGTATAACAACAGTATTAAAACTTTTTGTATTAATCCATCCTGATATTTTTAGTAAAGCCTCACCTTTTTGAGAACTATGGTAAATTCCAGCTAAAAAGTATGCCATAAATGGGGTAAAAATAGAGCTATTTTCAAGATTTGAGACTAATTGAAGAGATATATTAACTTTTTGTTGGCCTAATTTAAATAAAAATTCATAAAAATAGAAAAAATCTTGTGTATCCTCTTGTGTATAGTTTGCTGCAATAAGAGTAATACGACTCTCCCAATCTAAAATTGTACTCTCATTAATCTCATCTATAAATTTATCAAGACTATCAGTTCTTAATTTTCTTCTCTGTTGTATTGATAGTGTTGGATGAATCTCTGTATCTCCACCAACAAAAATTTTAAATATTTGATACTCTTTATCATTTTGTAATTTTGAGTAAATTAAATCTATCTCTGGAAATTGATTTTTATTAAATCGCCTCTCCATCCAATATGTTTGCTCCTCAATCTCTTTTTTTATTTTAAAAGAGGAGTCATCCAATATGATAACATAAAAATCTATTAAAATTTTTGCATTTTCAAAAAGTATCTCTTTTATCTCAAAATCATACTGTTGAACATGAGATGTGTATGTTGCCCCCTCTAAAGCCTGTAAAAACTCCCTTTTTATTGTTAAAATAGAGGATTTTTGATAAAAATCTTTTATTAAATTAATTGTTTTTAAACGAATAGTTTTTGTCTCTTGTGTTATAGGGATAACAATCTCTGTTTGAAATATCTCATAACTTTTAAAAGATGGCTTTAAAATCTCTCTGGTTATCTCAATTGATATTGGTGCAAGGAAATATAGATCCTCTTCACTCCAATTTGATATTTTATCAATAATTCTATTTTGAGATTCCCAATAACTATTCTGGGAAGTTGAGAATGATTGATGAATTTTATATCTCATCAACTCAAGAAATCTACTTTTTAGTTGTTGTGGAGAATATATAAAATTTTTACAAATTAAATCAAAAAAAATCTCTGGTTCTACTGGTATTTTTTCAAATAGAGTAAACATATCTTTTATGATTCGTTTATAATATTTCATTCTAAATGAACCCTTTTTTTGAGACTCTTTATATATCTTTGGTGATATTGTATCTATTAAAAAAGATAATAGTTGAAAGGATGATTCAAACGAGTGTTGAAAAAAACTATTTAGAAGTTTGAGAGAGGTATGAACCTCCCACTCATTAAAATTTGACTCTATTTTTTTTATTGTGATTTGATTTATTTTTTGAAAAAATGGGGCTGAAATTGATGGTTCAAATAAAAGAATCTGTCTTAAAGACCTTTTTTTTGAATCAAAAGGGAGAATTGAGAAAAAATCTGCAATTGAGTCATAGCTTTTTTTCATGATGTTTTTAATCTCAATCTCTGATAAACTTTGTTGAAGTTGATAGTTTTCACCCTGAACAAATAGAACTCCAGTTTCAACAAAATTGATTAAAATTAGCTCCTCATCTTTGGTTGTAAGGCCTAAAAAAGATCTAATTGCAACACGTTCAAGATGAAAAGGCTCTTTTGATATTTTTAGCAATAAAAAGAGTAAAAATTTATAGCAATCTGTTTTTCCCTTCACAATATCCTCTTTCAGGAATCCAATATATTATTAACAAATTTTAAAAAAAAATGAAAGGTTTTTTTGATAAAAAAACTATTTTTTAAAAAAAATATAAAAATTAAAAAATAAAACATAATGATTCTATCTATTTTTAATTTTTTTATTAATTGCAGTAACCATAATTGCCTTCTGAAAGCTCACTGCAAGTTTTTCCATCACTACAAGGGTTTGATGTATCACAAAGTTTTAAACAGGTTGCTACTCCAGAGAGAATCCAACACTCTGAGCCAGGAACACAAAGAGCTGTTTCACAATTTCCTCCAATAGGAACTGTTCCAGCTGTTCTACAATATGTGTTCGATTCATCCCAATTATAACATCCCTTTCCAACTCCACAAAAAGTTGTATTAGCTTTATTACAACCATAACCAATTGGCTTTGCCATACAGTAGTTTATATTATTGTATGGTTCATCACTATAGTTATCTCTACATACTATATTGGAATCACCACAATCACTATGAGTATTACAAGTTGCCATCCAATATTTTCCATCACCAAACTGAACACACATAACCCAATTTTGATATAAAGATGAGTTTACTTCTCCCTCTGCTTTATCATTACAAGATGCAATACAAAAATCAATATCAGCAGAGTTTGTGAAACCTGTACATATTGAATTTGGTGGACACTCTGATGCTGAACTACAACTTGATCCCATTGGAACAAGAGTTTGATCAAAAACACAACATCCAATATCACTGAACTCTGTTTTTTTAACACATTTATTATACTGTGGACAATCTGTATTATTTAAAATTCCAATAGATGGCCTACATGGCATTTGACATTTTTTAACTCCAGTTGAATCAGATGTGCAAATAAATCCATCCATACACTCATTCTCTTGATTACACTGTACTCCAAGTGTTTTAATCCCTTTTTTTGCACAAGCTGTTGATGATATCTCTGAAAAAGTGTAGCAGGCATAAGTTGAATCACAATCAAAACCAAAAAGAGAGCAGTTTAAACCATTTGTTCCACAAGAGTTTGTTGTTAAGTTACAGTTTTGATATGGAGAACATTCACTATCCTGAAAACATCCTGCAATACAAAGATTATTCTCATTTTTAAAATATCCTGCATCACAATCACACCTAAAAGAATCACTCTCAACAACACAAACAGTTTGATTTGTTTGATTACATGGATTTGGGTCACAAGGATTTGCTCCCTCCTGTTTACATCCACCTAATCCATCATCAATAAAACCTGCATTACATTGACAGTTATAACTTCCCTCATCTGGAACACAGATATTCTGATTTTCATTTGTACATGGATTTGGATTACATGGGTTTGCTGGAAGACAGTTTCCATAACTATCCTCTATAAATCCACTATTACAATTACATTTAAAAACAGTACCTTGAACTGTGCAAACTGTTTTATTCTGAATTTGACAAGGATTAGGATTACATGGATTATTCTCTTCAATAGCACAAATATTGTTAATCAAAATAAAACCATCATTACAACTACAAGTATAAGAGTCCCCATCAGCACTACAAATATTTTGGTTTAACTCTTTGCAAGGATTTGGATTACAACTATTTTTTGTTCTACAAACCCCATCATTACAAAATTGATTCTCAGAGCAACTACCAGTTGGATTAGTTGGAGAGCATGGTAAACTACTCGATGTACACTCATTATTTATGCAGATCTCCCCATTTTTGCATGCAACTTTCTCATCACAATAGTTTTTTGCACTCTCAACTTGAGCACAGGAGCTTAAAATAGTGATGATAAATATAAAAAGAGATAAAAATTTCATGCTGCTCCTTATTGACAAACATAATATCGATATATTATAACTGAATATTAAGGTTTTTGCAAGAGGATAAGATAAATAAAAGTTCACAAAAAGTACAAAAAAAAGTTTTTTTAGCAATGTTTCTAGTGATTGCTTTTGGGTTACTATTTTTTATCCCAACAAAAAAAGAGATTCATCCTATTCGTCTTCCAAAAGATGCTATTTGTGAAGTTACAAAACAACCTATTAATTATAGATTTGCTGTTCAACTTCATAAAAAAAGTGGTGATGTGATATTTTTTGCCTCTATTGGATACTTTTTTGAATATATAAAAAAAAATAACTACTATTTTAATAGAGCTTTTGTTATGGATTATCATAAATCAAGAGATTTTGATAGTGAATTATGGATTAATGCAAGAGTTGCCTACTATATTAAAACAACCCTTCCAACACCAGATGGTAGTGGTATTATTTCTTTTATTGATAAAGATAACTCAATTGAGTATTTAAAATATGTTGAAAAAGAGTCAAATTTTTTTATACTTATTGAGTATATTAGAGAGCAAAGAGTAAAGTAAAAAATTAATTTTTTACTTTTATAAACAACAAAAACATAATATGTGAAATTAGTTTTCTCTATTTTTAAGGAGTTTTTATGGGTGTTCTTTCAGGAACAATGAGTTTTAAAGCCTACTATGTTGAGGGATATAGTGGTTTAGGATTTGATCCTCTTATTTGGGGAATTAAATTAAGAAGAGAGGAGTTTAATCCTCTTCAAAAAGAGACAGGAGAAAAAGAGAGCTCCGGTTTTGTTGAGCATAAAGATATATTTTCTGGTGAATTAAGGGCTGAAAAAATATTTTTTGAGGATTATGCACACTTTCTTTTTAGAAAAGATATAATTAAACTTCAAAAAAAAATACTTTTTCAATTTATTAAAAAATTAGAGGAGCAATATAGAGAAGAACCAGATAGCAAAGCTAAATATAACAAAATAAAAAAAGAGGCTGAATATCTATATTTGCAACAAACAATTCCATCAATATATACCTATGAGGTTTTATGGAGTTGTGCAAAAGGGATTTTATACTTTTTCAACTCCTCTAAAGGGATAAATGAGCAGTTTGTCTCTGCTTTTGAGAAAGCTACAGAGTTAACTCTTATTGAAGTTGAAACTGGTACAATTGCTGCAAAAATTTTATCAGAAAAAGAGTTACAAAAATTTGATTCACTTCAACCATCAGAGCTTGTCTCTCTATCTTAGTAGATTTTTAAGGGGTGTTTTATGATAAATCTTGTTGATTTAGTTGGAAAAAAAGATTTTTTTGCAAAAGAGTTTATTTTATGGTTATGGTATCTATCAGAAAATGAGGAGTCAGAATCTTTTAAAACTGATGATGGGTATCAATTAATCATTATAATTGATAATAAGTTAATGTTAGAGGAGCAAATTGGGGAGCAACAAGCGATTTTTAAAGGTGGTTCTCCAAGTGATTCAATTGAAGCAAAATACTCTCTTCAAGCTGGAAAAGTTGTTAAGGAGTGTACTATTAAATTAATACGAACAGTAAATTTTCAAAATGATCCTAATATGTTAGAGTGGAGTGCTCTTTATAAATCAGCAGGTTTAAAACTAACAAATATAAAACTTCCACTTGTTGAAGATAAAGATTATATCCAAAGAGTACAAAGAAGAGCTCAACTTTTAGAGAGTTTTTATGGTTATATAATATTGATATATAATGAGTTCTTAAAATTAAGACTTAATAAGGAGGAGTGGGATAAAACTGTATTAACTATTCAAAATTGGATCAAAAATGTTTAGTAATCGAATATTGTAATTCAATAAATCATCCGAATAAAAAATTAGTAACTATTTTATGGGTAAGATTTAAAAATTGTGAAAACTGAAAAAAAGCAAAAAAAGAGTTTTTAAGAGTTTTATAAAAAACAATCTCTACAAATACTCCTCAACTGTTTTAACTGAAATATTTAGAGTTTCAGCAATTTTTTCTTTGCTTAATCCAACAGATAAAAGGGTTTTTATTGAAGTTTTAAGAATTTTATTTTTTTCTAAACGCTCTTTTTCTACTTCTTTTGTTTTCTCTTCGACCTCTTTTGTTTTCTCTTCAACCTCTTTTGCCTTTTCTAAAAGGTAGTAAGAGTGTTCTAAAT
>DYRY01000027.1 GCA_020718465.1 Anaeromyxobacter dehalogenans
ATATACTTTTTTTCTATATTTTAAGCCAATTTTATTGTATAAATATTTTTTTATTCTATATTTTAAGCCAATTTTATTGTATAAATATTTTTTTATTTGGTGGTATATATGAGTAGTATTGAGTTCCATATTTTAGATTATCTTTCAGTCTCTTTTAATATTTCACAATCACAATCGGAAATTATAAAAAAAATGAGAAAATATAATGGTAATAAAGCAACGGTTGTAATAGAGCTTGATAGATTAGTGAAACATAAAGTTTTAAAAATTGATGAGAGTGGTTACTACATATTTTCCGATTTATTAGAGGCAGAAAAACGTTTTTTAAAACTTTATGACTATTTTAAAGAGAATAAAAAGGAGTTTTTAGATTTTTCTGAACTTTTTTATGATGGATATTTTTCATATGGTGATCATTATATGAAACAAATGTCTACTGAATTAAAGTATAAAGAGGCATCAATGAGATTAAGAGCTCTTATTGATGATAGAGATTTTATTGAACAACTGTTTAATAAATATATTGTTTCAAAATTTCATCAAGAGTTTATGATTCAAAACTTAAAATCAGGAATTTATGATAGTTACCCCCTTTATACCATTAATGTTTTATCTCAGTTAATGAGAGATAAACTTATAAAATTTGAAAATATTGATTCAGAGATAACATTTATAAAATCTCATAAAGAGATTTTTAAACTTTTTATTGAATATAAAAGGGTTTATCTATTTATTATTTATTATATTTTGAGAGGAGATTTTTTAGAGGCTGAAAAAACACTTAATTTATACTATTTAGAGCAATCACCAGAGAGATTTGCACTATTGGGAGCTATCTATTTTTTTAAAGATTTTAATGTAACACTTGCAAATAGATTTTTTCGGGATAGTTTTAAAGATTTTAATAGTTATCAAAGTAATTATAGATACTTTAAAGATTTAATCCCTTGTGATATTTATGAGTTAGCAATATTCACAGCAATAAAGGATAACTCAAATAAAACTCTTCTTAATGATTGGTATAAATCCAATCCTCTTACTAAATCAGATAATAGTTTTAATCTACTTGCTTTTTATGAAAAAGTTATTAATACTAACATCAAACCATCATTAATATCTGAAATAACAGATTACAAAAATAGCTTAAATCCAATTTTAACTATTATTAACATATTTGTCTATTGCTACTTAGTAAGTCAAGATAATTGGAAAACAACAACAATAAAAGAGATAGGTAAAGTAGCTTTAAAAAATGGTTATAAATTGGTTGCACTAGATATTTTTAATCTTTTAATAAAAAATACAGTTCAAGAAAAAGAGATTATTATTGAATTAGAAAATCTACAGAAAGAGTTCCCTAATAGAGATAATATATCTGATATATTAGATATTAAGTCCATAAATTTAAAAATTTTTGATTTAATAGAGAAAGACCTAAATTCAGATAATACAGTTGTTAAAAGTAGCAAAAAAGAGGGGCGCATTGTTTGGTTACTTAATAAAGATTTAGATTTTCATCCATATGTTCAAGTTATTAGAAAAAATGGTGAATATGGAAAATTAAAAAGTGTTGCTGAACAATCTTTAAACACAACGTATAGAGATTTCTTAACCAAAACAGATAACTATCTTGTTGCAATGTTTATAAAATCAAGAGGGTATTGGAGTTATCTAAATTTAAAAGAGCTTGAAAATTTTGATATGCTTTCGGAAGTAGATAATATATTTCCCTCTGATGAAAATGAGCCAACTAATCAGATATTTTTTGAAAAAGCAAAATATCCAATCTCAATTTATGAGGATAGTGGTTTTTTTAAAGTCTCTTTAAAAAATATTACTGTAAGTAGTGATTTGGGAAATTTCAATATAATTAAAGTGAATAAATATCACTATAAATTGGTAGAGATTAACAATATAACACTCAAATTACTAAAAGAGATTGAGATAAATAATCCTAGATTTACACTCAAAGAGTTTGACAAAATAAGGGATTGGATTCAAAATAACAAAACATTGGATATAGATTCTGATATATATTTTCCTGAAGATGGAAGATATATTACTCTTGAACATCAAACTAAACTATCAGTAGAGATTGAGTATTTAGGAGATAGATTTTTATTAAACATAAAGTTTATCCCATATTCAAATTGGAATAGTTATGATATTGATAAAATCTCCTCATTCATAACAAAACTTGATGATAGTGGTAACTATTTTGTTATTAAAAGAGATAGAGAGTTTGAAAAAGAGATATTAGATAAATTTTTTAAAAAATTTAATTTAATAGATAATAAAAATCAAAAAAATTCTCAAAAAGAGTCTAAAAATAGTGAAAGTTTTTTTGAAATTATGGATTTAGCAACTATTTTATCTATTTTAGAGAGTGGGGAAAAAGAGAGTTTTTTTGAGATAAAATGGAAAGAGTCAAATAAAGAGAGAAAAAATATCCGATTTGCAACAACAAAAAATGTTGTTTGGAATATAAGTAATAAAAATAGTTGGTTTGAGATTGATGCCTCTATTGAGCTTGATAATAAAGAGCGATTTTATCTTAAAGAGTTTTTAAAAAATAGTGATTCAAAACCTTTTATAAAACTTGATAGTGGTGAGATTCTTGTTATAACTTCAAAATTAAGAAAATCTATTGAAGCAATAAGAGAGCTATCTTTAAGTAAGGATAACTCCCTTTTAATTCCACCACATTTAGCAGAAAATATTGAAAATTTAGTCTCTGAAAGTGAAAAAATAGAGTCTACAAAAGAGTGGAGAGATAATATTAAAAAGCTTAAAAATATTGAGCAAATGAATGTTATTATTCCTTCAAAAATAGAAAAAAAACTTAGAGAATATCAGAAAAAAGGGGTACATTGGATTACCAAAATGAGCTCTCTTGGTTTTGGTTTGTGTTTAGCTGATGATATGGGTCTTGGAAAAACTGTTCAGGCAATATACTCAATTTTAATAAATTCTGAAAAAACAGTTGTCATAACTCCTGCCTCTGTTTTATATAATTGGAGAGAGGAGATTATAAAATTTGCACCTCAACTAAATCCTATAATTTACGAAGGAGATAGTAGAGCCGATTCTTTAAATAATCTTTCAGAAAATAGTATTATTATTGTTAGTTATGATACATTTCAGAGAGATTCAGAACTATTTTATAAAATAGTTTGGGGTTGGATAGTTTTAGATGAAGCCCAAATGATAAAAAATTCAGAAACAAAAAGGGCTAAATCCATTATAAAACTTCAAGGAGAGAGAAGATTAATTCTATCTGGAACTCCAATAGAGAATCATTTAGGAGAGTTATGGAGTCTTTTTAATTTTTTAAATCCACTTCTTCTTGGCTCACAAAAAGAGTTTTTAAACAATTTTGTAAAACCAATTATTGATGGTAATGAGTTGAAAAAAAAGATTTTAAAAAATATACTATCTCCATTTATTTTAAGAAGATTAAAAAAAGATGTTTTAAAAGAGCTTCCTGAAAAAACTGAAAAAACATATTTAATAGATTTTAGTAGTAAAGAGAGAGCTTTTTATGAGGCTTTAAGATTAAAAGCTCTTGATGATTTAAAATCTGGAGATTCAAATGGAAATCAAAGAATTAAAATTTTAGCACATTTAACAAAATTAAGGCAAATCACTTGTGACCCATCTATTATTAGTGGTGAATTTTCAGAAATTAGTACAAAATCAGAAAATGCTCTTAGCATTATAGAAAGTATAATTGAAAATGGTCATAAAGTTCTTGTTTTTAGCCAATTTACAGGTTATCTTGAGAAAATGAAAGGGATTTTAAATAAATCTAAAATAGATTTTTTATATATTGATGGCTCAATTTCAAGTAAGAAAAGGCTTGAACTTGTTGATGAATTTCAATCTGGAAAGACTCCTGTTTTTTTAATAAGTTTAAGAGCAGGTGGGGTTGGTCTTAATTTAACTGCTGCAAACTATGTTATACATTTAGATCCATGGTGGAATCCTGCTGTTGAGAATCAGGCAACAGATAGAACTCATAGAATTGGGCAGGAAAAAAATGTTACAGTTTATAAAATGATTATTAAAAACTCTATTGAGGAGAAGATTTTAAAACTTCATGAAGAGAAAAAATGGTTAAGTAGCTCAATTCTTGATGATTTAGATCAAGTTTCTGAAAAGCTATCTCTTGATGAGTTAATGAATCTTTTGAGATAATAGTTTAATTTGTGGAGATTATATTATGTTTAAATTTTTTTCTATACTAATTATGTTAGTCTCAATAGAGAGTTTTGCACAAGAGATTAAACTATATTTTGTTGAAAGTAAACTATCTTTTATAAAAAGGTCAACCACAGAATATGTTTTAAATTATAAAGTAAAAGAGTTCTCTTTAGAAGATAGAAAGTTTTTAGAAGAGAGTTTTTGTAACTCCTGTAGTTCTCCCGATTTTCTTGCTTTTGCTCCAGAAAAGGAGTGGTTTTTTGCTATAGAAACAGATAAAAAAGATAAAGATGATAACTCTTTAAAATTACTAAAAGAGCATTTTGAACTTAAACCAGCTGGTAGGTATCAAGGAAAAGATAAAAAAGAGTTTCGCTTTTTTTCAATGATGTCACAAAAAACTGTTGAACCCAAAAAAGAGGAGTCTGTTGGAATAAAAATTTTTCAAAGAGATGGAGGTTACTCAAAAACTATAACACTTCCACCAACAGAAAACTTTACAATTTTAAATGCTTTTGGAGTTAATTCAAAGGGAGATAAACAGAAGTTAAATAATATTAAAATAACATCCTCTTGTGGTATAGTTAGTTATGATAACTCATCACAATTTCGATTTACTCTTCCAGAAAATAAGATGAAATGTACAATATATGCTACATTAGGCTCTTTTAGTGATGAGATTGAGATTATGAGAAAAGATAATACTCCTGACTCATATCAATTTGATATAACATTCAATAATGAGCCTCTGGATGAATTAAAAATAACCTACTCAACACTAAAAAAAGGAATTAAAATTGGCTATATTAGTAAAATAAAACCAGAGTGGAGAGGTAATCATCTTAAATTTAGTGAAAAAGATGGTTTTATTGAAGTAAAATCAGTAAAAAAACAGAGTGAATATATTTTAGAGATGTTATATCCAGCAAATAATTTAAAAGATACTCTTAAAATTATAATTACTCCAACAGAAAAAAAATAAATTATAATATCCCCCTATCTTTAGACCCAAAAAATGTTAAACTATTTTTATTGAAATGGAGAATGGAATTATTAAATCATCAAAATATAAGGCTGGGAATTAAACAGTTTAAATATGAATTTAAGATTATTTGATTTTAAGAAAAACTTAATGGAAAATAAAGTAAACACTATTTTCATAATGATATTTGTTCAATAATATGAATTCCATAACCCTCAAGTCCAATCACTTTTTTAGGATTCTCTGTGATTAATTTTATTTTATTTAATCCAAGAGAAAGTAGGATTTGAGCCCCAAGACCAAAATCTCGCAACTGCTCCTCTTTTTTTAAAATTGACAAATCTTCATCCTCTGATTGAAAAAACATTGATTTTAATGAGCTTTCATCAAACATATAAAGTAAAACTCCACACTCCTCTTTTTCAAAATAGTTCATAACTTTATTTAATGAGGTAATTCCATTTTGAACAACACCAAAAACATCTCCCATTAAATTACCTTTATGAACTCTAACAGATACTATCTCATTTTGAGATATATCCCCTTTTATAAATGTTACAAACCTCTCTTTATTAACTCTACTTTCAAATATTTTAACATTAAATGTTCCATAAATAGTATCAATAAATTGAGAGCTAACTAAATCAACAAGTCTCTCTGTTTTTACTCTAAAAGAGATAATATCCTCAATTGTTACAATTGGAATATCAAACTCTTTCGAAAATATCTCTAAATCCCCCATTCTTGCCATTGTTCCATCATCATTCATGATTTCACAAATAACTCCAAAAGGTTTCAATCCAGAGAGTTTTGCTAAATCAATTGAACCCTCTGTTTGACCCGTTCTTACTAAAACTCCTCCATCTTTTGCTCTAAGAGGAAAAATATGACCAGGCTTAACTAAATCCTCTGAGAAAACATTCTCATTTATTGCAGTTAATATTGTATGAGATCTATCCGCAGCAGAAATTCCTGTTGAAATTCCCCTTTTTGCCTCAATTGATACTGTAAATCCTGTTTTAAATCTAGATCTATTCTCCTCAACCATTAGTGGAAGTTTTAGCTTCTCTGTCCACTCTGGAGTTAGAGTAAGACAAATCAATCCACGACCATATTTTGCCATAAAATTTATTTTTTCAGGAGTTGAAAATTGAGCTGCAAAGCATAAATCACCCTCATTTTCTCGATTTTCATCATCAACAAGAATAACCATTCCCCCCTGTTTAAATCTCTCTATGGCTCTACTCAATCTCTCTTGCATATTTTTTCCTCTCTCTAATGCAAAATTGATTATACATAATTTAAAAAAAAAGTCGAAAAAAAAATCTTTTTGTTTTAAAAAAAGTAAAAGAAATCTCTTTTTAATTATTGTATTTTTTCTAAATTTATTTTATTATAAGATAAATATTTTAGGGATTTATATGACAGTTGCAAATGAAAAAATAGTTAAAGTTATTCAATTTATAGAGAAAACCCTTTTTGAAAAAGAGGAGGCTATAAGATTATCTCTTCTTGCTATTATATCTAAAAATCCAATACTACTCATAAGTTCTCCTGGTATAGGTAGGAAAAAAATCGAAAGAAGTTTAAAGTCAGTTTTTTGTGAAGAGATAGACACGAAAAATTTTATAAAAACAGTTAGAACTGATCAGTTTTTAAATATCATAAAAGAGTTTAATGAGGATGAGTTTTTACTATTTTATGAGCAAGAGAGGATTCAAAATAAAAAATATTTTTTTGATATGCTTTTTCTTCCAGAAGAGGAGCAAAATATTTTTCCTAAAGAGTTAACTATAACAAAAGAGGAGTTACAGTTATGGTGGAGTGAGATTGATAATATATCTGTTTCAGAGGCAGTTTTAGAGCTTTTATATCATCTAAGAAACTGGTTTTTTTACTATAATGATAACTCTTTATACATCTCTGATAGAAGATGGAGAAAAATATTAAAATTACTAAAAGCATCTGCTTTTTTAGATGGCAGAAAAGAGGTTGATCTTGCTGATACATATCTAATTCCATTTACAGTTATCCCTAAATTTTCAAAAACAGAGGCAACATTAAACATAAATAATCTTCTTGCTGGAATGAAAAATGTTTTTCTTGGTGAAACAAATAATTATTTTATAAATAAAGAGTTTAAAGTTCTTAAAAACGAGATTGAGAACTACATACATCAAGATGTATTTATGGGAAAAGTTGGTGATTTATATATCACAAATATTGGGGATAAATCTTTCTATCAACTTGAGCATCCAATTCAATTAAATAATGGTGAGTTTTTTGAATTAATAGAGATAGATAATTTTAATAAATTGGAGTCAAAGTGGCAATCGATTTCACTTTATGGATTATATGGTAAATCAAAACAGTTTATGATTTTAGAGGGTAAGAAAAAAAATCAGCTTTTTTGGGAGATATCTAGTTGGGGTTATAAAGGGGTTGCAGAGTTGAAAATCTATGAAAGCAATACCTACCAAAAACGGATTTGTAAACCAATAGGAGATATCAGAAATAGATGGGATAAAAAAATTGAGGATTGGATTAATAATTTAGAGAAACAATCTATTTTTGTTAAAAAACAACAAAAACAGAGCTTAATAATTTTAGAAAATCACACATTTCTTATAAAAAAAGGGATTAAAGAGTTGGAGATTTATAGTGATGAGATTTTTAATCAAATTCAAACACTTATATCTGATTTAAAAGAGTTAAAAAAATACTACTATAAAATTGAAAACTCTATTATTCAGTATGAAAAATAGAGTAGAATTAAGATATTATCTCTCTATTTTTAATTTGCTCTATCTCTTGAAAAAGCCTTAAAACAAGAGGTTTAACCCCTTCATGAAGTGGAGCAGATATAAAATATATCTCATCACTAATTTCAGAAAAAACAGATTTTATCTCAGCAAAAACCAATTCATCATTAACTAAATCTATTTTTGATATTGCAATAATCTCTTTTTTTTCTTTTAAATCTTCACTAAATTTAAGTAACTCGTTCTGAATAGCCTTATATTGAGTTAGCAGGAACTCAACACTCTCTTCTGGATTATACGCAACAAGATGTAGGAGCAATTTTGTACGCTCTATATGTTTAAGAAACTCTAATCCAAGCCCCGCCCCTTCATGAGCTCCCTCAATAATTCCAGGTATATCTGCAATAACAAAATTGTTAAAATAGTCTATTGAGACAACCCCTAAATGAGGAATAAGAGTTGTGAATGGATAGTCTGCAATCTCTGGGGTTGCATTCGATACAACAGATATAAATGTTGATTTTCCTGCATTTGGAAAACCAATTATACCAACATCTGCAATAGATTTTAACTCTAATTTTATTTTCAATGTTTCACCTGACAATCCTGGTTGGGAGTAGTGGGGAACTTGATTTATAGAGTTTCTAAAATGCCAATTTCCTAAACCACCCTTTCCACCTTTTAACAAAACCACCTCTTGATTGTGTTCTGTTATATCAACAAGTATCTCATCTGTTTCAGCATTTTTGATAATTGTTCCACATGGAACATATAAAACAACATCTTCACCACCTTTTCCTGATTTTTTTTGTCCCTTTCCAGGAGTACCATCAGTTGCTTTGTAGTATCGATTTTGTCTTAAGTGATATAGTGTGTTATAGGAGTTTGAACCAATAAAGCGGACAGCCCCTCCGTCGCCTCCATCGCCTCCATCAGGGCCACCTTCTGGTACAAATTTCTCTCTTCTAAAGCTTGTTGCTCCAGCTCCCCCTTTTCCAGAGGAGATAGTGACAATTACTTCATCTAAAAATTTCATTGATTATTCTGAATAAACAGATATCTGTTTTCTTCCATTACGGAGTTCAAATTTAACAACTCCATCAACCAAAGCAAACAGAGTAAAATCTTTTCCTCTACCAACATTTTTACCAGCATGAAAACTGGAGCCTACTTGACGAACAAGAATATTCCCTGCAAGAACTTTCTGTCCACCAAATTTTTTCACACCACGATACTGTGCACTACTATCACGACCATTACGGGTTGATCCCTGTCCCTTCTTATGAGCCATTATTTACCTCATTATTTATTTATTTTCTCAACTTTAAGTTCGGTATACTCATGACGAAAACCTTTAGTTTTCTTATACCCCTGTCTTCTTTTAAAACGAACTACTCTAATTTTATCACCTCTAAGATGACGAACAACAACAAGTTTAACAGAAGCCCCATCAATATATGGTTGACCAACTTTTAAATCATCACCATCTTGAATAAGAAGAACTTCTTTTAAATCAATTTCATTTCCTTGAGCAACTGCGGAGAGGTGATCAACTTTAAAAAGATCCCCTTCTTGTACTTTGTATTGTTTTCCGGCAGCTTTGATAATTGCGTACATAGCAATACTCCACTAATAAACAGAGTTGAAATATAACTTAAAGAGCTATAATAGTCAAGTCTTTTCTATATTTTTTTTAAAAAAACTTAAAAATATATAAAAAGAGACTGTTTTTTGTTTTTAAATAGAGTCGATTGTATCTTATTCTTGACATTTTTACAATCATTTTATATTGTATTCTAATATGTTGGCTATTGGTACTTAAACCATGCAAAAAGAGACTTTTCAACTTATGAATGAAGCTTCACAACTTTTAGATCAATTTATTGAAGATATAGTTTTACTTGAAAAAAAAATTATTGAGCAAAAGAGTGATAGTGATGTAGAGTATTTTGTTGCAATTGCAATTTTACTAGATTCAGAAACAAGAAAATCTATCATTAATTATGCAAATAGATTTAAAATACAGGCAGATGTATTTGAAAAATTCGAAGAGTTTTATGAGAGTATAGAGAAAAAAGATTATAAAGCTCTATTTTATACAACACAAACAGTAACTCAAAAACACTCAAAAACACTTGATTCTCTTAAAATTAAGAGAGTTGTTGTTGTTTCTGATGCTCTGGTTGAAGATGCACCTGTGGAAGGAACTTGGTCTGGATATTTTCAAATGAAAACACCACCAACAAATCCATCACTTCACTCTATTGAGTTAATAAGAAAAGGAAATCTATCTGAATACTTAAGAGTTATGAAAAAATTAAAAGATGATGCAGTTAAAGCATCTAAAACAAAATATTATCTTGAAATTATAAAACAAAATCATAAAGAGCATTTTTTAAAATATGTTGAGATAAAAAGAGAGATTTTTAAATTAAAACAACAACTAAAAAATGGTGTGTGATAAAAGATTGTTTTGTTAAAACATCAAATTACTTAAATAATTAGTGGTTTTTAGAGGTTATTATGAGCATTGATAAAAGAAAAAGTCAACGTGCAGGAATTAAAGTATGGGCTGAAAACAATAGTCAAAATGAGGTTGCATTGTGGCTTGGAGAGGATTTCGAAAATTTAACTGAATTTACATTCTGCTACTCAACAAGAAATATATCCTCCTCTGGTATTTTTCTTGAAACCCAAACCCCATTAGATTTAGAATCAATATTAGATCTTGAGTTTATCCTTCCACCAGATAATATTAAAATGGCATTAATAGGCAAGGTTGTTCATATTAATGAAGATGGAATGGGTATTGAGTTTATAGATCTTGATGATGAAGCTCAACACATTATTGATGATTTTGTTCAAAATAATAGTTAAAATACAAAAAGGAGATTTAAAATGGCTATTCTCCATATAAAAAAAAGACTTACAACTCTTAATATGGTTGCAATTGATAGTGAGCCACTTACGGTTGGACGTGGAAAAAATAATCGTTTAATTATTCCTGAGGAGTATTTTTCAAGAGAACACTTCTCTTTATATCAAGAGGATGAGATTTTTATATTGGAGATTTTTTCAAAAAAAGGGATTATTTTAAATCAAAAAGCTTTAAAAGATGGTGGATACAAAATAAAACATGGAGATATTATTGAAATTGGTGAGTATGAATTTCTATTTCTTGATAAAAATGAGTTTGGTCATCAAGATACAATTGACTTCAAAACAAATAATAAAAATCATCTCTCGAAAGAGCCATTCTATTTTATTCAGATTATAGATAATAGACAATCCTCTTTCCGGCTTTTTAAAAAAGAGTTAAAACAGTATATTGGAGAACATTTAGTTGAATTTAATTCAGATAAAATAAAAATATCAAAATATGAGTTTGAGATAAAAAAATATCCTCACTCCTTTGAGGTTGATGGTGTTAAATATCTTATATTTGACTCAACTTATGCCTCATCTTTTTTTAAAAAACACCATTTTTATGGTTTTTGGTCAATTTCAGATGAGATAATCTCTCAGTACATATATATATGGATTTCAGCTCACTCCGATTTTTCAATTTTTATACATGGAGAGACAGGAGCAGGAAAAGATGTTATGGCAAGGGCTCTTCATAAAATATCAGGAAGAAAAGGGAATTTTGTTCCTTTGAATTGTGCCTCAATCCCAGAAAATTTATGGGAGAGTGAACTTTTTGGTCATACAAAAGGATCTTTTACAGGTGCAGAACAGAGTCGTAATGGTGCATTTCAAGAGGCTGATGGTGGAACTATTTTTCTTGATGAAATTGCAGACATGCCTTTTGAACAACAAGCAAAACTTTTAAGAGTTTTAGAAACTTCAAAAGTTAAAAAGCTTGGTTCTGATAAAGAGGAGAGAGTTAATGTTAGGGTTATAGCAGCAACTCACAAAAATATATTTGATTTAGTTCAACAGGGTCGTTTTAGAGAGGATCTATTCCATAGAATATATGTTTTTCCAATAAAAATTCCCCCATTAAGAGATAGAAAAGAGGATGTTATCCTTTATGCAAATATGTTTTTATCTCAAATGAATGAGAAAATGGGTGGGAAAAAAGAGCTATCTCAAACTGCTCTTGATTCACTAAAAGAGTATTTATGGCCTGGCAATGTAAGAGAGCTTAAAAATACAATAGAGCGAGCCTATCTAATATCTGCGGATGATACAATTCAATCAGAAGCAATTCATTTTTTTGGTTGGAAAAAACATATTCCAAGTAAACTTGATGATATAATAAATCAGGCAATTTTAAATACCCTAATAAAAAATAGTTTTAATAGAAAAGAGAGTTATGAAGAGCTTGGTATATCAAGAACAAAACTATATCGATGGATGGATGAGCAAAAAGATAATCTTCTTAAAGGTTTTAAATATGATTAAAAAATGAGAGATTGACTGTTTTTGTGAAAATAAATTCTTTTTACTTATCTTTATATAGTTAAAAACAAGAGGTTATTATGGCAGATGTAATAAGAGGAAGAAAAGAGGTTGATGAGATTGAGAATAAATTAAAAGAGCTTATTCATGAGTATGAGATGTTTTTTCAGGGAATCGAAAGAGTTGAACCTGAGAAAAAACGGGATGATGTAAAACGATTGCTTCAAAAAATGTATGGATTAAAACTTAATAATGCTATTGTTAAACAGAAGTTTGCAAACCTAATATCAAGATTTAATACATATCAACATCAATGGGATAATGTTCTCCTTCAAATTGAAAGAGGAACATATAGAAGAGAGTTGGCTAAAATAAAGTTAAAAGAGAAGCTTAAATCATCAACAGATGATAGTAATGAAGATGAACAACTTAATCAAAATAGAGATGATTCTCAAAAAAGCTATCAAAATGAACAACCAAAAGAGAAAAATTATGAACAGATTCACAAACAGTATCAAATGGCTCAAAAACTTTTAGGTAGTGATTCAACTATTGATTTTGAAAAAATGAAAGAGCGTTTAAAACAGCAAGAGGAGATGATAAAAGAGAAATATAAATGTAAAGATGTTGAGTTCAAAATTGTTGTTAAAGAGGGAAAAGCTACAATCAGACCTATTATTATTGAGTAGAATAAAATAAAAATACTCTATTTTTGTAATCTAAAAATTACATATATCAATTTAAATATCTGTTTACACAATAAAAATTAAACTATTTCTTATTTTTATGAATAACAAAAAATATAATATGTGTAATTTTTTTTCATACAATGATGATTGAATTTTTAATATAGTTTGCCAATAACTCATATATCTTTACTACATCTTCAGAAGATATATTTTTTAGTAAATTAATATGCTCCTCAACAACATCCCAATCACCTCTTACAACAGGTCCTGTTACATTATCCAGAGGATTTTTAGAGCTTTTAATGTTTTCAATTGCATCCATTAAAAGTGGTATGAATGGTGCTATATCACCATTTGGAACCAAATTAATCGCTATATTCAGAAGAGCATGAACATAATTATTAGAAAGAATTGATGCAATATGATATAATGGTTTTTCTGATTTTTTTATGATATGATATTTTTTTGTAATATGATTGATTACAGAAGTAGCCTTTTTAATACTATCACTATCTCCCTCTACTGTAAAGTAGTGTGATTCCACTTTTTTTATAGATAGTTCAATATCATTTGTAAAACTCATCATTGGATGAAGTGATATTGAGAAGTTATTATCTATTTTTAATTTATCAGATGGGATTGTTCCAGATGTATTTATCAAAAGTTTTTTTGATAAATCATTTTTTTTTAAAGATTCAATTAATAACTCAATTTGAGAATCTTTTACTGATATTAATATGATATCACTTTTTATATTGTTAATATTATAAGACACTTTAGAATCAAGCCACCTATTTACTAATTCAATATTTTTATCTGAATTTAAAATTACTAAATCTAAATTGATATGTTGTTTTAAGATATAAGATAAAGCAATCCCAACTTTTCCAGCACCAATTAATGCAAATGATTTTTGATTTTTCATAATCTACTCTAAAAACTCTGGAGATAACCATAATTCAATATTAGATTTTTTATCAATAATAAATTTTTTATTATCATTAATTGTTGATGATAACATATCAAAATATATAATTTTTTTTATAACTTTTTTGTGTTGTTGGAAATTTTCAAAAATTTTTGATTGAGCATAAAACTCCCCATCTGCCATTTTAATTTTCTCATTTTTCTCAATTGTTGCCTCTATTATCTTTTTATAAGACTCTACTGATGTTGTTGAAAGTGTTATATTTTTGTAGTTCTCTGCCTTATTTAATTGCTCTATCTGTTCCTGATTTGTTGCAACTAAATCCTCAAATGCCTCTGCAACATCTTTGGGTGGATGAACATCTTTAAGATAAAGTGATATAATCTCAACACCACTATCTATTTGATCTAATTTTATTCCAATATCTTTTTTAATTTCCTTTATAATCTCCTCTCTTTTTTCTAAAATTATATTATCAAAACTGTTTGATAGATAATGTTTTGTGATCTCTGAATCAGCAAAATCAGTTATTAACTCTAAAGACTCTTTAAAGTTAAGATAATATTTTTTTGGATTTTTAATTTTATACTCTAATATAAAATATGGTAGTATAAAATTATCATCACCTGTAATCATCATTATTGGATTTCCATGTTGTTGTGCCCAAATAAGAGGTCCTTTTCCTATATTTCCAATATCTATTGAATTAATAATACTTGATTGAATATTAACTATTTTATCAATAGGATATGGAAATTTAAAATATGAACCAGCACTATTAACAGAGACTATTTTTCCAAATCTTGTATGAATTGCACTAAAACCATATTCAACTTGATAAAAAGAGTTTATAACAAAAAAAATTATAAAAATAGTTAATAATAGAGTAGTCATCTTTTTTTTGTTTAAAGCTATTTTTTCTAAAAGAGTTGAAATAAACCATTTTTTTTGAAAAACATCCAAAAAACTCTCTCCATTAGCCTTTAATGCCAATATAGTATTAATAAATAGTTGAATTGAAAAAGATAGAATTACAATTGCAAGAAATGCTGCAGAATATCTATCAACATTTACTCCTCTACTATATAATATGAGTGTGAAACCTGTAATTAATGATGTTACCATATCGGTTTTTGAGTGCAAACTATCAGCTTTTAATGCAGGGGAATTCTCTTTTTCACCAACAAGTTGTTGAAATTTAAATAAAAAATATGAGGTAAATGAGAATAAAATAAAAATTAATCCTGTAAATAAAGGTAGTTTTATCTCCATTTTACTATAGTAAATAACTTGATAAAAAATTGATATGGATATATAGGATAAAAAAATTGATATTAATAGTGCTGATATCAACTCTGGTTTTTTTGTTTTTGTTTTTGAAGATATTTTTATTGCAATAAAAACAAAAAATGTTGTTGCAAAATCACTAAAACCATGCCAAGCCTCTGTATAAGCTGTTAAGCTTCCTGAAAAATAATATACTAAAAATTTTCCAATTGTTACTAAAATAACAATAATCATTGATATTAATGATGTTTTTTGTGATAAAGTCATAACATCCTTCTTATTATTTGATATCATTAATAATTAAAAACTCAAACTTAACAAATATAGTATTTTATGTAACCTATTTCAATTTTTTTTTATAAAAATAAATAAGAGAGTTCTGTTTGAAAAAATTAGAATTTTATAATTAAAAAAGATGATATAGAGTAGGCTGTTTTAGCTTCAAAATCTTTATTATCATCAGATGTTGTATCACTATCTCTCTCTTTATTGCTTCCAAGCCAATCCATTCCTTTTCCAGGAATAAAAATACCTGTTGCAATACCAAAATTAATTCCATCAGATGTTACATATTGAACTTGAAGATCAAACTCTAAGCCTAAATGAGTATCTCTACCAAAAGTGGCCTTCTCTTTAAGAGCCTGAGTATAAACTCCCCAAAAATCTAAAGTGATTGTTGGATGAATATTATATGTTATATGTGGTTTAACATAAAAAAGATCTGTTAAAATACCAATTTGTCTTAAAAAAATTAAATCTACTTGGTAATCAGGAGCAAATCTAAAATTACCACTTGAAAGAGATGTTCCATTAAAAACAGGATTATATACATCATAATCATCATCTCCAGAAGCAACACCACCATCAATTCCAAACTTCAAAGTGTTTGCAAGAAATGACAAGTTTGTCTCAATAACACCACCCCATTTATTAAAACTATCTCCATTCTCATCACCTGTAATCCAAACAAACTCCGATTTAATAGAGAAAAATCTTCCAACATAAAAAGACAGAAAAGCATCAAGAGTATAGGCTGAATAATCATCAGAGTTATAATTATCAACTGCTTCACCTGTTGATGTATTTAAAGTTTGATAAATATTATCTCTACTACTATATGATGCAAATAGACCCCACTCAAAAAGATTATCTCCTTTTTTTAAAAATTCATCTCTTTTATCACTATCCATCTCATCTTTTACTGTAAGAACCCACTCTGTTTTATCATCTAAATCCTCTCTATTATAGTTTAAAGATGAACTATAAGAGGATGGATTTTGACCAGGAAAACTCCCAGAAACTTCATAAGAAAGAGAGGCTTTAAAATTTGGAAGCAAAACTTCAATTGGATTAGTTTCAAAATAAAGTTGGTCTATATATGTTCCATAGTTTGCTTGAGTAGACTTCCCATCATTTCTAAAAATTCCAAGCCCCCAATTTGTTGCAACTCTACCAATTTTAACTTTTCCAAAAGGGGTTTTAAGAGAGGCATATCCCTCTTTTACTGCTAATTTATCCCCTTTTACATCTGTTCCAAAAAGTGTGTTGTCAAATACATCAAGGGTAAATACTGATTGAACATACTCTCCAATATTTAAAATAGGTGAAAATCTAAATCTTGTGTTATATGATATAGTACTTTCATCTAGGGTTTTACCTTTTTGAATCTCATTTAAAGTTGGAAGATATTGAGATGAACCATATATTTTACCACTAATTGCATCTTTATTCCATGCATTAAGATCAAAGTTATCTCTATAGAAGTATTGAAATCTAAAATATCCATCAAAAGATAGATATTTTGCACTTTCTTTTTGAAAAAGGGCTAACTCCCCCTCTTTTATCTCAAGAGAAAATAGAAGTGTTGGCAAAATTAAAAATAATAGTAGATATTTTTTCATAAAAATCTCCAGAAATTGGTATTGAGCCTACTCAGCTACCATTTTTTGATTTAATTCAATTAGATGACCACAATTTTTAGGGTGAAGAAAAACTATTCTTGTGTTATGAATTCCCTCTGTTGGTATCTCATTAATAAAATTGGCTCCCTTCTCTTTATAATACAAAACAGCAGCCTCAATATCAAAAACTTCATAACAAATGTGATGAATTCCTTCACCTTTTTTTTCAATAAATTTAGCAATTGGAGAGTCTGGAGATGTTGGTTCTAACAACTCTATTTTAACTCCATTTTGAATAAAAACAGCTGTTTTTATTTTTTGGGACTCAACGCTCTCATATCCCATAAAATCCATTTGAAAAATATCTTTATAAAAGCGGTATGAACGTTCTAAATCAGACACAGCAAAAGCTACATGATCCACTTTTTTAATAAATCTTTCCATAAAAACCTCAACACAATATGGCTTCCGATTCTATCATAAGAGATAACCAAAAACAATAGTTTTATAACAAAAACAACTTTAATAAATTTCAAAAAACAGTAGTTTTATAACAAAAACAACTTTAATAAATTTCAAAAAACAGCAATTTTATAACAAAATGAACTTTAATAGCACTATTTTTAAAATTAAAAAATGCTTTATCTTTATGTTTTTAATAAATATATTATTAAATCATAGCTTATTACCACAATATTTACAATATTTTGCATCTACATCATGCCCCTCTTTACTACATGTTTGACAAGTTTTATTTGTCTGTTTTTGAATTGAGGCCTGAATAAACTCTGCAGAGACAATTCCTGTTGGAATAGCTATAATTGAGTATCCAGCAATCATAACAATGGCAGAGATGGCTTGACCAATAGGAGTTTTAGGTACAATATCACCATAACCAACAGTTGTAATTGTTACAATTGCCCAATATATTGATTTTGGAATACTTGTAAAACCATTCTCTGGTCCCTCAACTACATATATTATTGAACCCATAACAATTATAAGAGTGGCAACAGCAGTCATAAAAACAACTATTTTAGGAAGTCCAAGTTTTAATGCTTTAATAATAACATTAGCCTCTTGAAGATATCTTCCTAACTTAAAAATCCTAAAAATTCTTAAAATTCTTAAAACTCTTACAACCATTAAATAGTGAGTTCCTGTTATGAAAAGAGATATATAGGCAGGAAGAATTGATAGTAAATCAATAATTCCAAAAAATGAAAAAACATACTTTAAAGGTTTTTTAACAATCCAAACTCTTGTAAGATACTCAATTGTAAAAATAATAGTAAAAAACCACTCAATAAAATATAGTCTAAATGAGATTTCATCTAAGCTATCAAAAAATGCAACAATAACACTTAAAACAATAGCAATAATAAGAAAAATATCAAAAAGTTTTCCAGCTTTTGTATCTGATTCAAAAATAATTTTATAGAGTTGATATTTCAGTTGAGAGTATTTTTCTGATGAAATATCAGTTTTACTCTTTGTGGTTTTATCTATTTCACTTTTTTTTTGAGGAGGAAAGTGTTCTAATTTATCTGAATTTTTATCAAAAATAACATTTTTATCAAAAATAACATTTTTTTCTAAAGATTTACTATTTTGATTTTTAGATTTATTTACTTTTTTATTTTTTAAATCTGAATGTTTTTCCATTTTCCTCTACAAAATGTAAACATCATTGTTGATGAAAGTAAAATTATATAAACAGCAGCTGTTGACCAAGCTCCAGTTATACCAAATTTAAAAAAAGAGGTAACTAAATAGGATACTGGAACAAGGAATCCAAAATGTAGAACCAGCTCAACAATCATAACAAATTTTGTATTTCCTGCACCAAAATTTGCTTGAGATATAATCATTCCAACTGCAATTAAAGGAGTAACTAATCCCATAACTCTAAATGAGTTGGCTCCAACAGCAACTAACTCTGTATCTGGATTATAAAGGGATATTAAAAATGATGGAGAAAAAATCATCACTAATCCAACAATTCCCATAAATAGAGCCCCTATTTTAGATGATACCCAACCATATTTAGAGGCATCTGTAAAATTTTTCTCTCCCATACTATTTCCAACAAGAGTTGCAGTTACTGTTCCAAATGATAACCCTATCATTGCTAAAAGGAGAACCACATTTGTTATAAGTTGATTAACTGTAAAGTTATATGGAACTCCTGTATCTGGATCAAGGGCAGCAACTATTTTATCAAATAGTAAAAAACCTGTCACAAGAACTACTGTTGTAAGTCCTGCAGGAATAGATAGTTTTGTAACTGAAAAACCCAATTTTTTACTTATATTCTTAACATTATATATTTTGAAATGTTTGTAAAATTCAGGCTTAAATGAGTATAAAATCATAACTCCTAAACCAATATATGTACATATTGCAGATGCTAATGCAGCACCATTAACTCCCATTTTAGGAAAACCCCAATTTCCAAAAATAAGTAGCCAATTTACAAAAATATTACCAATATTCATAACAATAGAGGCAACCATATGAACATGTGTTTTTTTTAATCCATCAAAATAGCTTTTATAAACTGCAGTTAAAACCATGGATAAAACACCTGTAAATCTTATTTGTAGATATGGAACACCATACTCTAAAACCCCCTTATTAGAACTTATAAGAGCAATTAGATTATGTGAAAAATATATTGCAATTGATGATAAAATTAGAGATGCAACTATTGATATTACAATTGAGTTAGTAACAGTTTTTGAAACACCTTCAAAATCCTCTTCGCCATATCTACGAGCAACCAATGCAAGAGTTCCAACTCCAAGAGCAGACAAAAATCCACCAATAACCCAAAGAAATTTCAAAGAGACTCCAATTCCAGCTTGACCAGGAGTTGCAATCTCAATAGGTAGTTGTCCAACCATAATAGAATCCACCTGATTTACAAACATCTGTGCAAGCATTGCAATCATAACTGGAGTTGCAAGTTTTAAAACAGTCTTACTATAGGATTTTTTTGCTTCACTCATATATTTTTAACCTTTAATAAATAACATACTAAAAAACAAACAGATAATAAAAAACCACATAAAAAATATGATATTATATAAAGTTGATATAATTTATTAATCAATATTATCTATTTTTGAAAATTTTAATTTTACCATCAATTTCATAATCAGTTGCTCTTCTAATAGATAGAAGTTCAACTTTATAGTAAATCTCTTTTCCTGCAAATGGATGATTAAAATCAACAACAATATATTCATCATTTTTATCAATAATAATACCTGATAACTCATCAGTACTATCTTCTGTAGCCAGAAGATAACCTCCGATTTGATGCTTATCAAAATTATCAATATGTTTTTTAGGAATTGTTACTATCAATTCACTATTTATATCTCCAAAAGCTACCTCTTTTGGAACTATAAATGAACGAATCTCTCCAATTTTCATATTTTCAATATAAGATAATGCTTCTGATAGTGTATCATCAACTCCAAATAGAAACTCAATCTCTTTTTTATACTCTAAAATACAACCAGAGTTATCTTTTAGAGTATAATTTATTTTCCCAATAAAACCATAAGTTAGAACCATTACTATATAACTCCAAACATAGATTTTGTAAATTCTTTAAAACAAAGAATTTAGTGATTCTATAGTATTTTTAATTTAAAATCCATTGATTTTTAATTTCTTAAATTAAATCTTTATCAAAAAAATTTAAAATAATATTTTTTCTTACAAAAAAATAAAAATAATATCCAAAAAGATATAAAAAATATTAATTTTAATAAATTTTAAAATTTACTCAAAATCCAAATATTAAAAACTAAAAAGATGTTTTAATTAATAAAAGTGAAAAAATAGTGAAATAGTACTATTTTTAGTAATAAATAGTTATTTTAAAGAAATTTTCTTGATTTGCTTACTATTATCTTTTATACTTAGCTTTGAAGAATTTTTTAGGAGTTTGTATGAAAAGAACTAGATATTTTATCATTCTATCCCTTTTATTTATTATTGTTGGGTGTTCAAAAAGTGATCCTAATGATCCTAAAACATGGATATCAAAACTTGATAATCCTAAAACTCGTGCTGAAGCAATCTCTAAAGTTGGAGAGCTTAAAATAGTTGGTGCAGCAGATAAATTAATAGAGATTTTAAAAGAGGATGATAAAGATAGTGCCCCTAAAGCATTACGCTCTCTTATTCAAATGGAGAATGAGGAGAAAATGATAGAGGCTATAAAAATTGGTGTTAATTCAAAAAACAGAAGTGCTAGTACTTTAGCAATCAACACAATTAAAAGTTTAAAAAATCCAAATCCAAAACTTGTTCAACTTATTATTGACTCAATTGATGCCACAGAAATATTTACAAAAGAGGCTGCAATTCTTGCAACTGGTGAGATGAAAATAAAAGATGCTACTCCAGCTTTAATAAAAGTTGCAGAGAATATGTCTGATGGTCAACATATTATTTTAAATAAACAGGCTGTTGTTGCACTTGGCCAGCTTGGAGATATCAAAGCAATTCCAACTCTTATTAAAGCCCTTTTTATAATAAAAGATTCAAAAGGTAATAAAGGTGGAACATTTGCAGTTGCTCGTGATGCACTTGTTGCATTTGGAAAACCTGCACTTGATGTTTTGAAAGAGACTATTGATGGGAAAAATGAGGATTTTAAAAATTTTCAAAAAAGTAATCCTAAATTAAAACAGTCAGATATTGATTTTAATTTTATGGTTATGCTTGGTGAGATGGGAAGTGAGGCTGAGTGGGATATTCTTCAAAAATTTATTTTACACTCCGATTCTGAAGTTAGGGTTAGAGCACAAGCAGCTATTGGTAGCATTAATATAACTAAAGCAGTTCCAGTTTTAATAAAAAGATATAACCAACTAAAGGGAATGATTATTAAAGAGAAAGATGAAGCAGAGTTGCCAAAATTGGTTAATGAAGCAACAAATATTAATCGTATGTTAGCATCACTAAGCACTCCTGAGGCTCATAAACATGTTATGAAAGAGGCTTTAACTGGTGATTTAAAAATTGATGGTGAAACTTTTCCTGATTTAAGAGTTGATGCAGCTCAATCACTCTCTAATTTTGCAGGTCCTGAATTTTACAAAGATTATCAACAACTTTGGGCAAAAGAGAAGGATGTTGATTTAAAAGCAACATTTGAGGTTACATTAAAAATTATGGAACTTACAAATGAGTGTAAAAATGATGCAAATTGCTATATAAAAGCTCTTGATAGAGATAAAAAAGATGATACAATTGCTCGTCAAAAGGCAACATACTCTCTTGTAAATTTTAACACTCCTGAGGCTAAAAAGGCAATTTTTGAAAAATCAATGATTGATAAAGACCCTGGTGTTATTGCTGCTTCCGTTTATGTTATTGAACGTATTGGAACAAAAGATGATATTAAAGAGCTTGATAAAGTTATTGAGATTGCAGAGAAAAAATCTCATTTAAAAAAATCACGTTCACTTTTTAATAAACTAAAAAGTAAACTTGAAGCAAAATAATATTTTTTTATTCTAAAATATAGCTTTTAGATTTTTTTATTCTAAAATATAGCTTTTAGATTTTTTTATTCAAAAAAATATTTTGAACTTTCTGTTTTATTTGTTTTTTCTATTGTAATTTTAACTTTTGAGAGTTTTAATGTATGAATATAGCTAATTTAGCAAAATTTTTTAGAGATGATTCAGTTGTAATCTATCCTGCGGAGACACTATTTGGAATTGGATGTCGCTATCCTTCTGAAGTTGCAATAAATAGAATTCAAAAAATAAAAGAGAGACCACTAGAAAAATCATTCATTGTTTTAATGAAAGATAGAGAGATGGTTGAAGATTGGTGTATGTCAGAAAATAGAAATATTGAATTTTTATTTAGAAAAATATGGCCTGCCCATGTAACGGCTATATTATCACTAAAAAGTGGTGGAACTCTTGGGATAAGAGTTAATCATAGCCCATTTTTAGACGAAATATTTACTTTTATAGATTTTCCTTTAGTCTCAACAAGTGTAAATAAATCAGGAGAGACTCCACTAAACAATCTAAATGATATTAAAAACAGTTTTAGTAATGATGTTGATTATATTGTAGAACAAAATCCACCAAAACAGGGAGAGGCCTCAACAATTATAGACCTTTCTGGAGGTAAATTATCTCTTATTCGATGGGGAGCTTTTCCATTTATATCTATTCAAGAGGCTTATGACGAATTTTTCAAGGGAAATTACTAAAGATAGTGTTTTTAATGGTTTGGTGACTGTATATCAATATAAAAATGGTTATAGATTCTCTAT
>DYRY01000173.1 GCA_020718465.1 Anaeromyxobacter dehalogenans
ATTTATTTAATTTTATTAAATTCAAATCCTTCTCATCATCTCTCTCTTTTTCTAAAACATTAACAAATTTATTCCTTTGTGTTTCAGATTTAAGAAAAAACTGTTTTTTCATCTCCTCTGCAAGCTCCCAAAGAAAGTAGTAGTTATTTATAATTTTATCTTTTACAGTACTACTTTCATGAGTATATTTTTGATACTCTGTTGGTATAATATTTTCACACTCTCTAAATTTATTTAAAAATTTACCATAAATCTCACTAAATTTATCTTTGTCAATTTTCTCATAAATATCTTTGTCAGATGGAAGCAAATCATCAATACCAATTTTTTCATTAGCTTTTTCACTATTTTTTTTCTCATAGTAATCGGAAAAAACAATTTTCATGTATTGAAAAATTCTCTCTGTAATTTTATCTCCACCAAAACTATTATCTCCATCTCTACTTTTAGAAACAATATCTATTTTTGTTGTTTTAAGAAAATAATCCTCCTCTTTTTTAAAAATACACTCTGATAAATCGGTTGTTCCACCACCACAATCCAAAATTAAGGCTTTTCTCTCTTTACTTCTTAAATTATCTTTTGAGATATTTTCATACATAACAGAAAAACCCTCATCAATACTATCTGTATCAATAACAGAGTACTCTGGTTCTAAAATCTGTTTAAATGATTTAACATAAAGCTCTTTTAATTTTACAGGATATGAGAGATGTATTTTTTTAAACTTACATTTAAATTGATGCTCTGCTGAATCTATAATAAATTTAAGATATCTTTTTAAAATATCTTTTTTAGAAACAGCTAATACTTTTCTTTCATCATATATCTCAATCTGCTCATTTGGATTTGATAGCCAACTTTTTATTGAACGAAGAAATTTCTTTTTGGGAATATAATCCTCCTGCTTAACTTTATTAAATGCTTTATAGCCAATTAGATAATCAATATTATCTCTATCACTACAATTATTAACATAAAGAAGTGTTGGAACAATAGGGAAAAATTCTCTTTTTTTATCAACTTTATTTTCAAATGTAACAATATTTATACTATCCAATTTAATATTCCCATTTGAAATAAATGGATGATTTTGAGATAGATAATTCTTAGGAATAAAACATCCTGCAGTTGTATTTGATGTTCCAAAATCAATACAAAGAACACTCTCCATTGTTTTCACTCTCTCAATTTTAATATTAATCTCAACTTTATAAAAGATATCATTTGATTTTACATGTAGATAGAATAGTTTATTTGACTCTAACTCCTCTGTTAAATCAAGTAACTCTTTTTTTGTTAATAGATAGTATGTATCTGTATTATCATGTTGATATAGTTTTATCATTCCAAAAACATTACCATTAGCCTCTAAAAAAGCAATCATCCCATCAATTTTCATTTTTGTTTTGATAAAAAATCTATCTTTAAAGGTTGTTTCTAAATTGTGATATAGAATAATTTGTGAGCTACTATCAATATCATCTCTTTTCAAAATTTTTACATCTATCTTTTTTGAATTTAAATCAGATTGATATGTTTTTTTCATTAAAAGATATTTATTAATATCCATTTTTTCTCCTTTTTTCTCTAATACATCTGTTGTAATCTGTTTTTGATTTTTTAAAATCTCATTTATAATCTCTAAACTTTTTTTTCCTTTTTCTGTTAAATCTTTAAATGAGAATTTTAGATTTATAAAAAAAAATAGAATCTCTCTCTCTTTTAATTGTTGCTCATTGGAGAATTTTTTCTCAAATTTTATGTATTTTAGCTCAAAAACAGTTTTTGTTGTTATATCTGTCTCTTTTCTTCTTTCTGAAATAGTTTTATAACTAACTTCAGTTATCAAATCCTCTTCTAAAACCACTTTTGTTAAATCATCAGAGAACACTCCTTTTAATTCAAACTGTTTATCTTTCAAATCCTCATTAGAGATAGTATTATCATCAAATTTACACCCAGATAGATATAATTCACTTTCATTTGTGTTTGAAATAGAGCTTCCCTTACCTTTATCACTCTTCTTTTTTGTTCCAAAAAAAGCAAATGATGAGTTGGAGTTAAAACCATTTTTTTTAAACTCTGTTTTAAAAATATAGATGGTTGATTTTCCCATATTTGATATTGCTCCACCATGCTCCTCTGATTTATTTTCAATAAATTTAGAGTTATTTATCTCCACTGCTGAAGAGTTTTGATTTGATATTGCTCCACCATATTTCTGTTCAGATCTATTTTCATCAAATGTTGAATTAAATATCTCAACTTTAGAGTTGCCATTATATATTGCTCCACCATAATTTGTTGCAATATTATCTTTAAAAGTACAATCATAAATCGCTACTGTTGATTCAGTATTATATATTGCTCCACCATCATTGGCTCTATTATCTTCAAAAACACAACTATAAAGTTTTATAGAACTATTTTTGTTATATATTGCTCCACCTTTAACTCCTTTATTCTTTTCAAAGCTAATTCTAATTAATGTTAGATTTGATTTTTCATTATATATAGCTTCTCCATTAATATTTTGAGCTCCCTTAATTGTAAAACCATCTAAAACAGCTGATAACTCTATATCCAAATTATATGGATGATAAAAAACATGTTTTTCAATATTTTTTAAAATTGTCTCATTATGTCTATAATTACGATCTGTAATTTCAGATTCATTTCCAGAAAAACCACCAAAAATAGAGACCCCACTTTTTAATCTAAAATGTTTTCCTATTTGTGGCAAACCAAAATCGCTTTCAGGTACATACTCCCCTTTTGCAACACAAATCAAATCCCCCTTTTTTGCACTCTCAATTGCTTTATGAAGTGAAGAGAATGATGTTTTCCAACTTTTTCCATCCTGAGTTGTATTTTTATTATTACAATCAACATGTATAAATCCTAAAATATTATCATGAGTTGATTCATTATTAAAAATATCTTTAAACTCTGCAGAGTCAGATTTTACACTCTCAATAGTTGCTTTTCCAAGAGGTTGATCTGTTTGTTCATAACTTTTTAGAAAACTATCCAAACCAGATAAATCATTAGCATTTGTATAGCTTTTTTTTATGATAATAGATTTTTTAGTGTCTAATTGAATATCAAAAGATATATCTATTTTATCTTTTAGTATATATTTTTTCTCTTCTACTAAACTATCTAAGTTACTTTTAAAAAGTTGGTTTTTCTCCATTAAGGTGTTTAAAACATTCATAATTTCCTCAAAATAGAATCTCTATAAAATAGTTCAATCAAAAAAATATTTTAAAACAATTAACAATTTATTTCAATAAAAATATTAAATTTAACTCTAAAAAAAAAATTTAATTTAAATCACTTGACATTAATTAATTATTTTTATAGAATCTTATTTTATTACTTAGGTTATTGGCAAAATATTATTAATACTATTTTTTGAGGTTTTTATGGGAGATTTTAAAGAGAGAGAGGTTATTAAACAAACAAACAAAACTATTCTTTTTGCAAAAATCAATGGCAATAAACAAAACTTATATGCTGAATTAGCAGATAATTTAGATGAAGATGCTTTAAAAGAGATACATAGAAAGCTATCTGTTAAAAGTTTTGATGAGTTTATTGAGAAATTTGAGCCAACAATATACTCAACCATAACAGTAGGAGAGAATGGTCATCCATCAATTATCTACTCATTGGAGGGAGAGGAGTCTCAAGGAAAAGTTTTAAAAAAGGGAGATCAAGTTCTCGATATGCTTATTGAGTTAATTAATAACAAAAGTGCAATTGGTGAAACAAACTCAAATTTTAACTATGAGAAAATTATTGAGCTAATAACACCAAAAAATTTAATAAAAAAGATAGAGAAAACAAGAGGTGACCTAAAAGTTTTACTTGAGAAATATGATAATGAACCCTCTGGAACACCTAAAAAAAGAGAGCTTGGTGGAAAACTTCAAAAGATATTAGAAGATACAAGAGGTAATTATGATAATATTCCTGCTGTTATGCAGATTGCAATGGGTAATATTGAGAAAACACAGAGTCAACTTTTAAAAATTTCTGGTGGTTCAGAAAATAAACAACAGAATCAAAATATAACTCTTCAATTAACATTTGATGACTCTGGAGCTCCAAAAATAAAGGAGATTCCATTATCTTTAGATGCCCCTAAAAATGATACTAAACTTCTTGGTGAATCTAAAAAAGAGAGTAACTTCTCCGAAATTGTAGTTGATGACTATGAGGAGTATATTGAGGAGAAAAATCAAGCATCTAAAAAACAAAAATATGAAGTTGTCCCTTTTATAAAGAAAACTCTTGCAAATATTTTTGATTTTTCAGAAAAAACAGCAACATCCTCCCAACTAACAGAGGAGATGAAAAACAATCATGATATTTATCTTGAAATATTAAAAACAGAAAAAGAGAACTATTTTAAATCAATAACACCACTCCTTCAAACAATTTTAGGGGTAAAACTTTTTTTTGATCAATACAATAGCAGTGTAAAAGATTTAAAAGAGTCTCCAGAGCTTTTAGTAACAAACTGCTCTGCAAAAGATTTTACAGATGAAACAGGAAAAAATAGATTAGAGATGTTTTTAAATGAGACAAACTCAAAATTAAATTATGACAATACAATATGGTTTGGAATTATCCCATCAGTTGTAAAAGAGTCACCACAAAAACCGAAAAAAAATAAAAAAGCTATTTTTGAAACAGCAGATCAAGTAGAGCAAAGTGGTAATGATTCCGATTTTTGTGATATTGAAGGTTTAGCAGTTTTATCTGAAATTTTCAATAGATATAAAGTTATAACATTTTTTAACTTTAAACCAGAGTTAGGAGATACATTTGGAAAATTTAAAACTGACACAATTGATAGTAATATTGATAAAACAGAAAATCTTCAAAAAAATCTCAAAAATGCAGAGTATTTAGTTCACTCTTTGCCAAACATGGTTGTTATTCCTGAAGGAAAAAGATTTAATCTTGGGAATAGAATGGTTGAGGATGGTTCTGAAAATGATAAAGAGAAAAAAACAATGGTGCAACTAAATGGAATATATATTGAGTCATCATATATTGCTTGTGGATTAACAGCTGCTTGGCAATCACCTAAATTTTTAGAGATTAGATTTGAAAAATCTAAAGTGACTGATAGATTTTTAGGAGTTAGATTTGATATTGAGGCAAATGAGTTTCAAAAACTCTATACAACTTTATCAAAAGAGATTAGTGGATTCACAAAAGATACTCAAACAGTAATAAATGATAAACTTTATGGTTTTCTTTTCTCTTCAGAACCATATTTAGTAGATAAAAATACTCCAAAAGATAGATTAACAGTTTTTAATGCAAGAACATTAGCAAAGAATGGGGGAAATAAAAAAGATTATAAACAGATTTTTAAAGTTTTAACAAATGCTTTTATTGGTAGATTAATAAATGGTTTATCAAATGGAAGACCAACTAAAGATAAAGTTAACGAAATTATTGGTGATGATGTGAGTTCATATTATTCAGAGTGGAATGAACTCACTAATAAAGTTAATTGGATTATTCAAACTGGAGATAAAATTAAG
>DYRY01000174.1 GCA_020718465.1 Anaeromyxobacter dehalogenans
AATAAACAAAGTTACATAAATAATAATAAAAAATTTATATCAGAATTAAAAAGAAATTTTGATCCATTTCTATCTTATGGAAAAAAAACTGTTGTGAAGTTTACAGATGATGGAAAAAAACTACTTCAAAAATTTAGACATAATAGACCAAAACTTATAGAAATCAAAGGGGATTTATATATTTTTGAGTGTTCTGAATTAAAGGCTCAACTATTTTTTTCTGGTTTTTGGGAGAGTGCTGAGATTATAGAGCCAGAAAGTTTAAGAGATTGGTTTATAAATAAATCTCAAAAAATCTTAGATTTATATAAAAATTAACTTTGTTTGTAAAAGTTTGATATATTTTTAATATTCAATCAGTTTTTAATAAACTCAATTACTATTCATTATAAATTACTTTTGTTTTATGGAAAAAAATGCTAAAATAGAGAATCAATTTGTAGGAGAGTTTATGAGACTTTTAGAGTGTGTTCCAAATTTTTCAGAGGGTAGAGATCAAAATATTATTCAACAGATTGTAGCATCAATAAAAGAGCAAGGGGTTACAATTCTTGATGTAGACCCAGGTGTAGCAACAAATAGAACAGTTGTAACATTTGCAGGAGAGCCTGAAAAGGTTGTTCAAGCTGCTTTTGCTGGAATAAAAAAGGCATCTGAATTAATTGATATGAGAAAGCATAAAGGTGCTCACTCAAGAATGGGAGCAACTGATGTTTGCCCATTTATACCTCTTGAGGGAGTTTTAGAGGAGGAGGCACTTCTTTATGCACAACAGTTAGCTAAAATGGTGGGAGAAGAGCTTTTAATTCCTGTATATCTTTATGAAAAATCGGCTAAAACAGAGAAAAGAAAAAATTTAGCAAATATTAGAGAGGGTGAATATGAGGGATTTTTTGATAAAATAAAAAAAGAGGAGTGGAGACCCGATTTTGGTCCAAGTGAGTTTCCTGCTAAATCAGGAGGAACAGTTATTGGAGTAAGAGAGTTTTTAATTGCATATAATATAAATTTAAACACACGCTCTGTTGCTATTGCAAAAAAAATAGCAGACCAATTGAGGGAGAAAGGGGTTCTTCAAAGAGATGAGGATGGGAAAATCTTAAAAGATGAGAGTGGTGAAAAAATATTTAAAGCAGGTCTATTCAAAGATGTAAAAGCAGTTGGTTGGTATATCCCTGAGTATCAAAGAGCTCAAATATCAATAAATTTAGTTAACTATAAAGTTTCTCCTCTTCACGAAGTTTTTGATGCCACTTGCCAACTAGCAGAGCTTGAGGGAATTCGTGTTACAGGAAGTGAGTTAGTTGGACTCATTCCTAAAGAGCCACTTTTTAATGCTGGTATTCACTATTTAAAAAAATCAGGGCAATCTTATGGAGTTTCTGAATTAGATGCAATAACAGTAGCAATTCAATCGCTTGGACTCTCTGAATTAACTCCATTTAATTCATTAGAGAAGGTAATTGAGTATAAAACAGCAGTAAAAAGACCTTTAATATCTAAAACAATTACTGATTTTTGTGATGAGTTAGCATCAGACTCTCCTGCACCTGGTGGTGGTTCAATTGCAGCTTTAGCAGGAGCATTATCATCTGCCCTTAGCTCAATGGTAGGAAATCTTACAGTTGGAAAAAAAGGCTATGAATCATTTTCGGAGGAGTTTAAAGAGTTATCATATAAAGCTCAAAGGGCAAAAGAGTTTTTTACTTATATAATTGATGAGGATACTTTTGCCTTTGATAGAATTATGGAGGCTTTTAAACTTCCTAAAAAAACAAAAGAGGAGAAGATAATAAGAGATAATGCAATTGAGGAGACAACAAAAAATGCAACAAAAATTCCATTCTCTGTTTTAGAAAGAGTTCCAGAGATTCTGGAATACACTCTTTTTTGTATAAAAAATGGGAATCAAAATGCTCTTTCAGACTCTGGCGTTTCTAGTTTAATGGCTAGAAGTGCTGCTTATGGAGCTTTTTATAATGTTAAAATAAATATAAAAACTCTAAAAGATGAGAGTTTTAAAAGTGAAATTTTAGAAAAATCAACTCAAATAATAAAAAAAGTTGACTCTATTGTTGCAGAAATAGAGTTAATTATTAATGAGAGACTATAAAACTTTTCAAAATCATAATTTTATTTAATTCTCTTAAAAAAATTGTAATATTTCATATAAATATTTATTTTCTTCATATATTTATCACTTTTTGGTAATTGTTTTTTTTCTTGCATTTAGTTTAATACAGTTATATTATATCACAATGATTTGGAGGTTAATATGGAGTTAAAAAGGACCCCTTTTTACTCACTTATAAAAGAGATGGGGGGAAAATTTGTACCATTTGCTGGTTGGGAGATGCCTATTAAATTTAGCTCTGATGTTGAGGAGCATAAATGGGTTCGCTCTGATGCTGGTGTTTTTGATGTTTCTCATATGGGTGAGATTACTATAAAAGGTAAAGATGCCCTAAAACAAGTCAATTATCTTATAACAAATGATGCCTCTACTCTTAAAGATGGTGAAATACTCTATACACCAATGATGAATCATAGGGGTGGTACTGTTGATGATCTTTTAGTTTATAGAGTATCAGAAGAGAGTTTTTTTCTTGTTGTTAATGCCTCCAACATTGATAAAGATTATGAGTGGATGCTAAATAATAACAAATATGAAACAGATATAGTAAATGTAAGTGATTCTTTTGCTCAACTTGCAGTTCAAGGACCAAACGCAGAGTCAATTGTTCAAAATCTTTTTGTTGAAAATCTATCTGAAATTAAGTTTTTTAATTTTAAATATCTAAAATTTGATAATGAAACTATTTTGATATCAAGAACAGGCTATACAGGTGAAGATGGTTTTGAGATATATATACCTCTTCATATTGCAGAGAGTTTTTGGAGAGAGCTTTTCAACAAAGGAGAACTATTAGGATTAAAACCAATTGGTCTTGCTGCAAGAGATACCCTTAGATTAGAGAAAAAAATGGCTCTTTATGGTCATGAATTATCTGATACAATATCTCCACTTGAGGCATCTCTCTCTTGGTGTGTTAAGATGGGTAAGTTGGAATTTGTTGGAAAAGAGTATCTTTTAAAACAAAAAGATACTCTAAAAAGAAAATTAGTTGGAGTAGAGTTAATTGACAAGGGAGTTCCACGCCATCAAAATGAGATAACGCTTGAGGATGGAACTCCAATTGGTTTTGTGACTAGTGGAACAATGAGTCCATCACTTCAAAAACCAATTGCATTAGTTATTATTGATTCTCAATATGCAAAAATAGGAACAGAGATTTGGTTAAAAAGTAACCAAAAATTAAAAAAAGCGAAAGTTATTAAAACACCATTTTTATAATTTAACATTTTTTAGGGGGATTTATGTCACAAGTAGTTGATGGATTTGGATACACAAAAGAGCATGAGTGGGTAAAAGTTGAAAGTGGTTTTGCATTTGTTGGAATTACAGATTATGCTCAAGGAGAACTTGGAGAAGTTGTTTATGCTGAATTTTTAAAAGTAGAAGGGGATTCAATAGAAAAAGGAGATGATTTTGCATCACTTGAATCAACAAAATCTACTTCTCAAGTGTTTTCTCCTGTTTCAGGTGAGGTTGTTGCTTATAACTCAAAAATTGAGGATGATTATGAAATCATTAATAGTGATCCTTTTGGTGATGGGTGGATTGTTAAAATAAAACTCTCTGAACCATCTCAAATTGGTCAACTTATGGGTGCAACAGAGTATAAAGCGTTTTTGGATACTTTATAAAGATTAATTTTTTAGAAAACAGTTGTTAAAAATTTAATAACCTATAGGTGATTTTATTGGAGATTCTTAATGAGATACCTTCCACTTACAAAACAGGAGAGGGAAAAAATGCTTCAGAAAATAGGTTTAACATCTATTGATGAGCTTTTTCGTTCAATCCCTCAAGAGACACGTTTTAAAGGTTGTTTACCAATAGATGCCCCTATGGATGAACAATCACTTTTACAGCATCTATCTGATTTAGCATCCAAAAATAGAACACTAAAAGATTATAAATCCTACTTGGGGGCAGGATGCTATAATCACTATATTCCAACAGCAGTAAATCAGCTTCTTCTTCGCTCTGAACTTTATACTGCATATACTCCTTATCAACCAGAGATTAGTCAGGGAACTCTTCAAGCTATTTTTGAGTTTCAAACATTAATATCACTCCTTTTTGAGATGGATGTTACAAATGCCTCTATGTATGATGGTGCAACCGCTGTTACAGAGGCAGTTTTAATGGCAAAAAGAGTTAATGGGAAAAATAAAACATTAATTTCATCACTTCTTCACCCAGAATATAAAGAGACAATATTCTCCTATATTGGAAAAGAGGGAGTAAAAGAGATTAAATATAATGAATCTGGAGTTACATCTTTAGAGGAGTTAGAGGCAGAGTTAAATGAGGATTGTAGCTCTGTTATTATTCAATATCCCAACTTTTTTGGCTCAATAGAGGATTTAAAAGCAATAAGAAAACTTATTGATAGAAAAGCACCAACAGCTTTGATGATTGTTGCAATAGCAGAAGCATCTTCACTTGGTCTTTTAACACCTCCTGGTCGTTTTGGTGCTGATATTGTTGCGGGTGAGGGACAATCGCTTGGTATTCCACTCTCTTTTGGTGGTCCAGGTGTTGGTCTTTTTAGTTGTAAATCTAAATATCTTAGAAAAATGCCAGGTCGTCTTGCTGGTGAAACTGTTGATAAAGATGGAAAACGAGGTTTTGTTTTTACAATATCAACAAGAGAGCAACATATAAGAAGAGAATCTGCAACAAGTAATATCTGTTCTAATCACTCACTTATGGCTGTTGCAACAGCAATATATCTATCCTTAATGGGTAAAAATGGTTTTAAAGAGATATCTTTAACAAATTTCTATAACACTCAATATGCAATAAAAATGCTATCACAATTCTCACAACTTAAAGTAAAATATGGTAAAAAAGTATTTAATGAGTTTGTTATTGAATTTGATAACTCAATAGATGCACAAGAGGTTTATAGTGAGTTATTAAAAAGAAATATTGTTTTTGGACTACCTCTTAAAAAATATTTCTCTTCAGAAAAAAACTCAATACTAATTAATTTTACAGAGAAAACATCACAGAAAGAGATTGATGAGCTTGTTAAAAAATTGGTTGAGGTGATAGGGGGATTATCATGAATTTTATCTCAAAGTCAGGTTTAAGTTTTGAAGAACCTCTCATTTTTGAACGCTCTGTTGTTGGTAGAGAGGGATTCTCCCTTAAAGATTTTAATACACATGGTGCAAATCCTGAAGATATTTTTGGTGATGATTATGTTAGAGATGAGATTACCAATTTTCCTGAAGTTAGTGAACCTGATGTTGTACGTCACTTTACCCGTTTAAGTCAATGGAATTATGGGGTAGATTCTGGGTTTTATCCTTTAGGCTCTTGTACAATGAAGTATAATCCAAAAATAAATGAAGAGGTGGCTCGTTTTGATGGATTTACACAAATTCATCCATATTTTCCAGAGTT
>DYRY01000028.1:0-5230 GCA_020718465.1 Anaeromyxobacter dehalogenans
AGTAAACTTTTTGGTTATGGCAAGTTTATGCTACTATTAAAAAGTAAACTTTTTGATTATGGCAAGTTTGTGCTACTGTTAAAAAGTAAACTTTTTGGTTATGGCAAGTTTATGCTACTATTAAAAAGTAAACTTTTTGGTTATGGCAGTTCTAGATATTTCTCATAAATATATAGTTATAAAAAATTTTATAAAATTTTCATTGAAATTATAAAAGATTACAAAACCACCCTCAACAAAAAATGAAAACAAGATAAAACCTTAATGATTACAAAAATAATACCAATCTTGCATAATCAACTAGACATAAATTAATAAAAATGAAGTGTGTGGTTTTAACCCACTGAAGATGTAATAAAAATTTTATCTATCTAAGAAGATTCATCAATCCTTGAGCCTGCTGATTTGCTTGTGCAAGCATTGCTGTTGCTGTTTGAGATAGAATTTGTGATTTTGAAAGTTTTGTTGTCTCTTGAGCAACATCTAAATCCCTAATTCTTGACTCTGCTGCAGTAACATTTTCACGTTGTGCTGCAAGGTTTGCAATTGTATACTCTAAACGACTTGCATATGCACCTATTTTAGCTCTCTCTTGAGATACAAGATCTATTGCATCATCTAAAATTCTTATAGACTCTTGAGCAGGTTCTGGATCTGTTAGCTGAACTCTATCAATTCCTAATGAAAATGAATCAATTTGAGCAATAAAAGCATTCATAAGTTGCCCCTCATTTGCCCCTATCTGAAAATCAAGAGAGTTATCAACAATATTTATTGTCTCAACTGTTACAACATCTGTTGTTTGAAAATCAAAACCACGTGTTGCTGTATTCCACTCAACCTGAAGATTATAGTTTGCATCAAACTCAATATCAATACCATCAACAATACCTTTCAATCTATTATCAGAAACAGTATCTGAACCAACAATCTCACCAGTTAAAGCCTCTCTCACTGTTACATCCATCTCATTATTTTTTGCCTCTTGTATTGTTGATATTCCCAGAGCATTCAGTAAATCCTCACTTCCTGCAAAAAAGAATCTTCCATCCCTATCTGTTTTTGGAGAACGAATAACAATTGATCCTTTCATGTGCTCAACTGTTCCTGCAGTTGGAGTATCAATAAAATCAACAACATGACTATCAACAACAACATCACCAGAAGACATCCCCAAACCACCATTTCCTTTATCTTTAATAATTGCATCCTCTATTTTTTGAGATACTCCAGTTAATGTGTCAAGTGGATCTAATAGAATTGTTACAGATTCACCAATACCATTATAAATAGTTAAATACTCCCCATGATCTCCCAAAATAAAGTTTCCATCAGCATCATAAAATCTATCAACATCTATTAATCTTGTATGACCAGATACATCCCCACCACCATTTACAACATTAAAACTAATAGTCCCATCAGATAATGGTTGACCTGTTACACTCTCATTAAATGTTACACTCATCTCTCCAAACTCAACATGACCTGTTTCAGAGTTAATCCAAGCTGTTGTCATAACAGTACTTGCATCATCTAGAGTTCCATCTGTATATCCAAAAACAGCCCCTGTTTGAGGAAGACTATTTGCTGGATCAAAAGCATCAATTCTAACTAAATCTCTTCCAGCAGTATTATCATTATTATTCATTGCCAAAAGAACTCTATCTCCTGTTTGAAAAATAGCACCAGAACCACCATCTGTAAATGCAGCATTAAACTCTAATGAAAACTCTCCATCTGTAATCAAAGTATCTGTCGCACCATTCCAAATATCATTTGCAGAGTACCAAGTTTCACCCTCATCAAAAGATACTCTTGCATCTAATCCTGCTGTTCCAACAGTACCATTGCTTGTAAACTCAATAATTGCATATCCACCTGTTGCAGAGTTGCTATTTATTGTAAAAGCATCTGTTGCTGCATTACCCAAAACACCAACTCCTGTTATTGCTTGAGAGCCATCTTTAACATATTGACCAACAACTCCATAAACATCAGTTGCACCAACCTGAAGAGTTCCATCAGCTCCTTCATCAACATTAACAGAGTAAACAACATTATTATCTGTTGTTGGAATTAAACCATTTATATTAGAAACTCCAGAAATTCCTGTATTTGATTCAATTCCACCTGAAAATGTATGAACACCAACATCTGCTGGGTTTACACCTGTTCCACCATTAACTGCAACTTGAAAACCATTTCCAGCAACACCTGCATCACGTGAACTAATGGTAACATTTCCTGCTCCATCATGATTTGCAATAACATAACCATTTAATCTCTGATCTGCATTTAAGGCATCAACTAACTCTTGTGCATTTCCAGCAGCAGTACCTGCTGTTGTATTAAAAAGAAAATTAACATCCCCATTTCCAAAATCAAAAGTTAAATCAACATTTCCAGCAGCAGCAACTGTTGTTATATCCCCTGCCATTATTGCAGGAACACCATTTAAATTAAGCTGTCTTACCCCTGATTCACCATCTTTTATTCTAAAAACAGATGTCTGTTTTACCTCTGGAACACCTGGATTAGAGTGAATCTCCATTGAGTAAGAGCCATCAGTAACTTGACCTCTTACAATTGCAGTAATATTTGATGATGAAGTAGACCAGAGTGCACTTGCCTCTCCAGTTAAAAGCCTTTTAGTGTTAAATTCAGTTCTTGTTGATATTGCATCAACCTCTTTTATTAAAGATTCCACTTCATGTTGAACCTCTAATCTATCATCTGCTGTTAATGTACCATTAGATGATTGGATTGAAAGTTCTCTCATTCTATGAAGAATTGCATGAACTTCATTTAAAGCACCCTCTGCTGTTTGAATTAATGATATTGCACTTTGTGCATTCTCTTCAGCTCTTGTTATACCTCTGATTTGAGTTCTCATACGTTCAGAAATTGACAACCCCGATGGATCATCTGCAGCCGAATTAATCCGCAATCCGCTAGATAACCTTGAGATTGATTTCGTCATCAAGTTATTTGCTGACACCAAATCATTATGAGAAGAAAGAGCAGCAAGATTGTTGTTAATTGACAACATAACCACCTCCTATTTAATTTATAGTATCGGAGTTGCTCATTCCGATAAACAGTGATGAGAAACATTCATCTACACTTATTAAGCAATCATTTTTCCAACTATTTTTTTCAAATTTTTTATAAAAATAGATATTTTTATGAAAAAACACTCTATTTATTTAAAAAATAGAAAAAATAACAAAAGAAAAAACTGACAATGTCAATTGATTGACTTGAGATATATTATTAGAATATCTTATTTTTTTTTGAATAATAAGTACTTGATTTTCTAATTTTTGTATTTATATTCATATAAGTTTTTGATTTTTCTGTTTTATAATTTTTTTAGGAGGTTTTTATGTCTAATTTACCACAACAATTAATTGACCCAGAGAGTAGAAAATATCTTAAAGATAGATTCTTAGAAGAGTTAAAAGGAAAAGTAAAAGTTGACCTTTTTGTTGGAGAAGAGAATCAGGAGTATGTTGAGTTTACACAAAAATTAATGGAAGAGCTTCATGAAATTGAGCCAAGAATTATTTTAACAATATATAAAATTGGTGAAAAAGAGGCTCAATCAAGAGGAATTGAAACATCACCATCATTAACAATAGGTTGGGATAAAGGTTATAAGGTGGAGTATTGGGGAGCTCCAGCAGGTTATGAAACATCTGGTTTTGTTGAGTCAATCATTCTTGTTTCAAAAGAGTCTGCAGGTTTTTCAAATGATGTAATGAGTGATTTTAATTTAATTGATAAAGATGTAAAACTTTACAGTTTTGTTACCCCATCTTGTCCATATTGCCCACAATCAGCACTTTTAAATCATAGAGTTGCAGTTGCTAAAAAGGGGCTTGTTCGCTCAATTTGTGTTGAAGCTGGAGAAAATATGGATTTAGCAACAAAATTTAATGTTAGCTCTGTTCCACAACAGAATATTAATGATGATATTAAATCAACAACAGTTGGAGTTCAAAAAGAGAATGAATATATTGAACAGATTTTAAAATATGGTTCCTCAAAATATGAGGAAATTTTAAAAGATAGAGCTCTTCGTGAGGCAAAATTGACTCAATTGGCAGAAAATCCTGACTATCCACTTGTATTAACAGATAGTAATTTTAACAGAGCAATTGAGAAATATTCACTTATTGTTGTTGATTGTTGGGCGGAGTGGTGTACTCCTTGTAAAATGATTGCACCAGTTGTTGAGGCTTTATCAAAAGAGCAGGCTGGAAAAATTGTTTTTGGAAAACTTGATACAGATAAAAATCCAAATATATCAAACTCTTATGGAATTCGTTCTATTCCAACCCTTTTAGTTTTTAAAAATGGAGAAAAAGTTGGTCAAATTGTTGGTGCAAGACCAAAAGATGCTTTATTAAAAGAGATTCAAAAATATGCTTAGTAGGAATTTAAACTAAAAATAGTCTTTTATTTTTTTATAAAGAAAAAAAGTATTTTTTATTTTTTTGTAAAGAAAAAATAGTTTACTTTTTACTTTTTTGTAAAACTTTATTGAAAAATAGTTTAATTTAGGTTAAACTAAATGATTGATTTTAAATAAAAACTCTTAAAAGGATTATCATGAAGGTTGAATTAATACAAGGAAGAGGAATGACTCTTATGGCAAAAGCTGATTCCGGTCATTGGGTTTCAATGGATGCTCCAGAAGAGATTGGAGGTTCATCTGGGGCTACGAAACCAATTGAATTAATGCTTATGGGTTTGGCAGGATGTACAGGAATGGATGTTATATCTATTCTTCAAAAAAAACGGGTAAAACTTGAGGATTTTAGAATGGAGGTTACAACCGAAAGAGAAGAAAAACATCCTAAAGTTTTTACAGAGATTAATATCCACTTTAAAATATATGGTAAAGAGATAAAAGAGAAAGATGTTGCTCGTGCTATTGAGTTATCAAGTGAAACCTATTGTGCTGCCTCTGCAATGTTAAAAAAAGCAGTTCCAATCAAAACCTCTTTTGAAATTATTGAAACAGAGTAGTAATAAATTTTAAAACATAAACAAAAATCAGCAAAAACAAAATAAATTATTTTTCTGAAATAAAAATCAACAATAAAATTTAAAAAAAATAGTAAAGATTTAGAGTTATAAAATAACAATAATTATTTTTTATAGAACTATTTTTATTGTTTTTTTAATAAATATATTGTATGAAAAAAATTGCATGAAAAAA
>DYRY01000028.1:5330-23280 GCA_020718465.1 Anaeromyxobacter dehalogenans
TAGACCTCTTGCATAACTTAAAAAAAAGTGATAAAAAGAGTTTTTTTTATATTTTTTATAGGAATTTTACAGATTTTTATATCTTTTATTAGTATTTATAAAAGACTATATCAGATTGGGTTTAAAATATTTATTTTATACTAATTTTTATTTGATTATTTTTTTAGAAGATAAAGATATATAGATGCTGCAGAACGAACAGATAGATGATTATATCCATCCTCACCACCATTAATTGGTTCAAGTAGTCTATCAATTTCTGGAATCTGTTCCATTACCATTCCATGGCCTGTTCCTAAAAGAAGAAGAGTAACTCTATCTTCATTATAAAGAACCGATTTAAGTTGCTCAATTGTTAAAATATCATCTCCACCTTTTGCTGATGTTGCAATAACAAAAGGAGTAACTCCTCTTTCAAACTCAATTGTTGATATTGCTGATTTGATATTTGGAACAAGTTGAATTAAATCAACTGCATCTTTTCTATCTTTATTATATGTTGCTCCATAACCTGTTTTCCAGTGGTCAATAACTTTTGTAGCAATTTCAGACTGCTCTACACTTGGATTTATTATAAAATAACCAGCAGCTCCAAATGTTCTACATGCTCTTGCAATATCATGAATATCAAGATTTGTTATTGCTGACACCACAATCTCACCATTTTTATTGTAGACTGGATAATGAACTAATGATATGTATAGGTTTTTCATCTATTATTCGAAATTAATCTTCGTTAGTCATTAAATCGGACATTTTTACAGTTGAAGAGGAGTTATTTTGATAGTTATCTGCAATTGTTCTGTTTTTAGTAGCTTCATAAGCATTAACAGATACAGAGATTTTTCTCTCATCTGAATCAATACTTAATACTTTAACTTTAACAACTTCACCCTCTTTAATGGAAGACTCTTGAGAGAGTTCAGAACGATGTAGGAATGCAGTTACATCTGACTCAAGTTCAACATAAAAGCCATACTCAACTTTTTTTAGAACTTTTGCATCAACAATTTTGTCTTTATATTTTTCTGGAATAATTTTCCAAGGATCATCAGTTAATTGTTTGATACCTAAAGAGAATCTCTCATTTTCAATATCAATACTTAGAACTTTAGCCTCAACTTCATCCCCTTTTTTATAAGCATCTTGAGGATTTTTAGATTTTTGTGTCCAAGAGATATCAGATATATGGATTAACCCATCAATTCCATCCTCAATACCAATAAAGATACCAAAATCAGTAATGTTTTTAATCTTTCCAGAAACTGTAGAAGCAACAGGATATTTTTCAGCAAGAAGACTCCATGGATTTGGTTCTATTTGTTTCATACCTAATGCAATTCTTTTGTTTTCAACATCAATTCCTAAAACAACAACATCAACTTCATCACCAATTGCAACAAGTTTTGATGGGTGTTTTAAACGTTTTGTCCAAGACATTTCAGAGATATGAATAAGTCCTTCAACTCCTCTTTCAAGCTCAACAAAAGCACCATAGTCAGCAAGGGAAACAATTTTTCCTTTATGACGACTGTTTTCTATATATTTTGCAGTTGCACATGACCAAGGATCATCTGTAATCTGTTTTAAACCAAGTGAAACTCTTTCATGGTCTTTGTCAAAGGAGAGAACTTTTACACGAACCTCATCACCAACATGAAACATCTCTGAAGGATGTGTAACACGACCCCAAGACATATCGGTAATATGAAGAAGACCATCAATTCCACCTAAATCAACAAATGCACCATAATCTGTGAGATTTTTAATGATTCCATCAACAATTTGTCCCTCTTCAATTCTTCTGAGAGTTGTTGCTTTCATCTCTTCTCTCTCTCTTTCAAGGAGAGCTCTTCTTGAGAGAACAATATTGCCTCTTTTTTGGTTAACTTTGATTACTTTAAATTCATAGTTATTACCAATAAGACTTTCAAGATGACGAATTGGACGAAGATCAATCTGTGAACCAGGAAGGAATGCTTTAATTCCAATATCAACCTGAAGTCCACCTTTAACTTTTGAAGTAACAAGACCTGTAATTGTAGTCCCCTCTTCATAAGCTTTATTTACAGTTTCCCAAATTCTAAGGCGATCTGCTTCAACTTTAGAGAGTTGTAAATTTCCACGATGGTCTTCATCTTTGTATAAGAATACATTAATTCTATCACCAATTTTGTTAAGAATAGATCCATCTTCACCTTTAAATTCATCAATTGGAACCATACCCTCAGATTTGTAGCCGATATCAACCATAACAAAATCTTTTGTCATGTCAATAATGGTTCCCTCTACTACTGTGTTTGGTGCAGCTTTTTGTTTTTTTGTTTCATGCTGCTTAAGTAATTGTTCAAAATTTTCAATCATTAAAAATCTCCTAAAAAACAACCCACTTGGGTATCACTAAAAGTTTATAAATTATATCTATTTTTTAGATGTTGTCAATCTTTTTTCTAAAAAACTGCTACTTAATTAATGATTTTACAAATAACTATTTTTTTTCTAAAAAACTACTTACATATTATGAGAATAAATAAACAAAAATATTGTATTTTTTATTTTGTTAAAGTAAAATGAAGAGTGTTTTTGAGGTGAGATATGAAAAAAATTATCTATTTTATAACATTTATGTTAATAATGAGTTCTTGTAAAGATGCAAAAGACTCAATTGGTACTGTTGAAAAAGATAAACCACTATCAAAAGAGGAGCAGGAATTAAAAGATAGAATAGAGAAAAAAGAGAGAGAGGTTAGAGAGAGAAAAGTTGTTAAAGTCCTAAATGATAAGAATGAAGTTATTGAGGTTGATAAAAAACATTATGAAGAGTATGAAAATACCCTTAAAACAAAAAATGTAGAACAGATTGAGGATACAAAAAATAAATTATCTATTCTAAAACAGAAAATTGATGAAGATAAAAAGATTAAAGAGTTAGGAATAAATGATCTATCAACAAATAGTAAAAATATATCCCCTTTATATGAAAAATTAAAAATCATTTTTAAATCTGTTGTTGACGGTTATAGTTTAAGAGGTTTTGAAGTTGATTCAACAGAATCTAAAATAGATTTTTTCTCAATATCATTTTTTTATGAAAAAGATAAAAGCAAAATATCTTTTGAAACAACAAAAGTTAATGAATCTCATATTGAGCTTTTAAAAAAATCTCAAAAAGATTTTTTTTATCAATCATTTAAATTAGGTGATTCTGAGTTACATCTCTCTATGAATACAAAAATTGGTATTATGAATGGAATCTATATAAAAAATGAGGTGATGTTTATTATAAATGGAGAGGCAATTCGTGAATATTTTATAGTATTAGAGATTTTAAAAAGTGTTAATTGGGAATCTTTTAGTATTTTAAAAAATAATCATGAGTAATATTTAATTTTTTGTTTAATTAAAAAATTTTATTTATTTAATTTTTATTTGGAGATGTATGAACAAAAACGAGTTTTTTAACCGTTTATCCCTTTTGAAAAGGCAGATTCAAAATAGAGATACAAATGAGAAATGTTTTAATATAAAGGAGTGTGTAAACTGCACAAAGGCCTTTTATTGTGAAAAATGTTCAGGTTGTTATAAGGTAACATATTGTTCAAATCTTGAGAATTGTGTTGAGATGGCTCATAGTCATCACTCTCAAAACTGTTCAAACTCATCATATTTACGAAATTGTAGTAACTGTCACAACTCAAAATATCTTTTACATTGTGAAAGTTGTCATAACTGTACTTACTGTTTTGGTTGTATTGGTCTTAGAAATAAAGAGTTTTATATTTTGAATGAACCATACTCAAAAGATGAGTATTTTAAAATTATTGCAGAGTTTGAACGCTCAAGATAGTTAAGAATTTTTCTTAAATGATATTTTACTTCTATTGGTTTTATAAGATTAATAAAGTAACTGTTTTTTATAATAAAGATTGTAATTATAAAGGTTTTTATGAGTTTAAAAGAGGGATATAGCTCTATTTTAAAAGAGATATCAAAAGCTCTAAAAGGTAAAGAGTATGCAATACGTTGGAGCTTTGCAGGTTTATTAACGGGTGGGCATATTTTACTTGAGGATTTACCAGGAACAGGTAAAACAACCCTATCAAAATCTTTTTCAGCAACAGTTGATCTATCTTTTAAAAGAGTTCAATGTACATCTGACCTTTTACCATCAGATATTTTAGGAGCATCAATATATAACTCATCTGAAGGAAAACTTTATTTTCAAAAAGGGCCTATTTTTACTGATATTCTTCTTGCTGATGAGATAAATCGAGCCTCACCAAGAACTCAATCTGCTCTTTTAGAGTCAATGGAGGAGAGACAAGTGACTCTTGAAGGAAAAACATACTCTTTATCTCAAAATTTTTGGGTTATTGCAACACAAAATCCTCAAGAGTCAGCTGGAACATATCCTCTTCCTGATGCTCAACTTGATCGATTTGCACTCTCATTTTCGTTAGGTTATACAGATTTGGATGATGAGATTGGAATTTTATCTGACCATCAGATAGATAGCCCCATAAATAATTTAAAAAAAGTTATCTCATTAGTGGATTTAGATAACTATAAAAGTAGTTGTAAAACAGTTTTTGTAAGTGATGCAATAAAGAGATATATTGTTCAAATTGTTAGAAAAACAAGAGAGCATTCTCTAATTACTCTTGGAGCAAGTCCAAGAGCAGGTATAACAATTATGAAAATAGGGCAAGCTTTAGCCCTTTTTGATGGATTAAACTATGTTGCACCAGAGCATATAAAAGAGATTGCTGAAGCAGTTTTATCACATCGGGTGAAAATAGATTCTCAAGCATTTTATGGGGGGGAAAACTCAAACGATATTATTAAACAGATTTTAATGGATACTCCAGCACCATAACTATTAAAGGAGTTTTATAATTTGAAAAATTTTATATTTCAATTTACTGCATTTATCCTTAATAGATTTTTAAATTTATGCTACTTTTTTATATTTGTTGGATTTTTTAACTCCTGTTATTTTAGTGACTCTATTAATGAGATTCCTATAAGTGATTTTGGCATTCAAGGTACAATCCACTATATTGATCAGGAGATATTTCTTTTTTATAAAGGTGGAGATGATATAAAAGAGAGGTTATATTTTGAATGGAAACTACTTTCTACTCCTCCATTCTCTTCTCTTAAAAATGAGGAGTATCCATTTACTCAACAAAAAGAGAATAACCCTAAAAACAATAGTTTCTTTCCTGATGTTCCAGGTAACTATCAAATATCCCTGATAGTTATAGATGAATATGGGGCAAAAAAAAGTAGTGGAGCAAAAAATATTACTGTTCAAAATAGAGCACCTATTCCATATCTATCTGTTTTATCAGATGTTTTAACCGTTGGAACGAATATATATTTTGATGGTTCTCTTAGTTTTGATCCTGATAAGGAGTATTTAGAGTATTTTTGGTCTATCTCTATTCCAAACTGTTCTGAATTGCCATTAAATACTATTCATACAAACTCTTTATTAACTTCATCAGACTCTTCTGAAAAAATATCCTCATCAAAAACATTTTTTATTCCAGATTGTGAAGGATGGTATCAAATTAGCCTTAAAGTTTCAGATAGAAACACAACTTCAGAGATCTCATCTCTAATTAAAGTGGATAAAAATAGAGCTCCAGAGATAATATCAACTGAGCCAGACTATAGAAAAAGTATAATTCCACTAAAAAAAGATACAATTACAACAATATCTATAGTTGTAATAGATGAAAATAGCAGTTATAATGAGCTTGAGTTTAGTTGGCAAACAGTTTTAAATGGTGAACTTTTAAGTGATATTGAGATATCTCCAGAGTTTAGAGTTAATGGTTCAATTTATACTTCTGGTGATTTTTTAGAGATTACTCTTAAAATTAAAGATAGATTTAGTTTAGAAACGGAAGTTACTTGGCATTTTGTTATTTTTTAAGATTTTATAGATTTATAGAGAATTTATGGAAAAATATAAGAAAAAATAGCAAAATGCTTGACAAAATAAAAATATATTGTATATTATCGATATTTCTATTTTGGAGGAACTATGTCTCTAAAAGAACGTCTTACCGAAGAATTAAAAGATGCAATGAGATCTAAAGAACAACTGAAACTTCTTGTTATTCGTGCAATTAAATCGGAAGTTAAATATAGAGAGGTTGAACTTATTAAAGAGATTGGTGATTCTGAAATTCTTGAATTAATTGCAAAAATGATTAAAACCAGAAAAGATTCAGCAGAACAATATATAAAAGGTGGTCGTTCTGATGTTGCAGAACAGGAGTTAAAAGAGATTGAACTCCTTTCACTTTATCTTCCAAAGCAGTTAACAGAGGATGAACTTAAAGTTTTAATAGCTAAGAAAAAAGAGGAGCTTAATATTGCTTCACCAAAAGAGATGGGAACTCTTATGAAAGCTGTTATGACTGAAGTTGGTCAAAGTGCTGATGGCAAAACTGTTTCAAAGCTAGTAAAAGAACTATTATCGTAAATTAATTGGCAAAATATAGAGATGAGAGTAAATCTGAAATACTCTCTATTGCAAACATAGTTGATATTATCTCTGAGAGAGTTCCTTTAAAAAAAGCAGGTTCTCTTCTCAAAGGAAGATGCCCCTTCCACCAAGAGAAAACTCCTTCATTTATTGTTAATCCTCAAAAAAACATATATAAATGTTTTGGTTGTGGGAAAGGAGGGGATGTTATTGGCTTTTTAATGGAGTATGAGAGGTTTGATTTTATTCAAACTCTTGAGTATTTAGCAGAGAAATATCATATAACTCTTTCAAAAGAGGAACAACCTGAAGAGGATGATAAAAAACGGATGGTCTCTATTAATTTAAAGGCTTTGAGTTTTTTTAAAGATCAATTTGATAGAAATAGATCAAAACTTGAGCATTTTGTTAACAAGAGAAAATTAACAGGAGAGATGATAAAACGCTTCTCAATTGGTTATGCACCAGATGGTTTTGCAATACTCTATTCGCATCTGAAAAACAGCTCCTATTCAGATAAAATTTTAATAGATTTAGGTCTAATTAAAATTGCACAAAATGGATCTCCAATAGATAAATTTAGAGATAGGGTTATGTTCCCTATTTTTGATGAGTTGGGAAATCTTTCAGGGTTTGGTGGAAGAGCATTAGCACAAAAAGAGGGTGTTCCTAAATACCTAAACTCATCAGATAGCCTTTTGTACAATAAAAGTAAAATACTTTATGGTCTTTTTCATGGAAAACAGGCTATTCTTGAGCAAAAAGAGGCCATTATTGTAGAGGGATATCTTGATATTATATCACTTTTTAAGCATGGAATCGAGAATGTTGTTGCTCCTTGTGGAACATCAGTAACAGAGCAACAGCTATTGCTTTTAAAAAGATATGCTAACTCTTTAGTTTTCTGTTTTGATGGTGATGAGGCTGGAAAAGCAGCTGCAATAAAAGTTGCCCCTCTTTCACTTAAATTAAATTTTAACTCATTTGTAGTAACACTTCCAGTAGACCATGATCCTGATACCTATATCAATCACTTTGGAAAAGATGATTTTCTAAGATATGTAAAACAGCATAGAAAAGATATTCTTGACTATATCATATCATATCATAAATCAAAAGGGATTGATGAGTTGGAGATATCACGAATGGTTATTGAGCTTTTATTAGAGATTAATGACCCATTAACTGTCGAGTTTACTTTGAAAAAAACAGCCTTAAAACTTGGAGTCTCAATTAATGCACTTCGTGAGGTCTATTTAGATAAAAAACGACAATATCCACAACAACAAAAAAGTGGTGAAACAGTTATTCAACTATCAGAATCAAAAAAAACATCAAATATTGGTATAAAACTGGCTAACATCCAAAAAAATATAAAAGATTTAGAGATAAAACTATTTTGTATATTTTTAAAATATCCATCCCTTTTAAAAAGAGAAAATATTTCATCAATTAAAAATGAAAAATTACAACTTATTCTTAATGAATTATTTGAATCTGTTCAAACAAATCAGTTTTTCTCTGCCGATTTTTTTATAACACAACAGGCAAATGAGTTAACACTTCAACAGATAAACTTTATAAAATCAAAAATGGATGATATTCCAGATATTGATGAAAAAAAAGAGATTTTTGAGATTAATGAATTTATTAGTAGATTAAAAAAACTATATATACACGAAAAAATTGAGTTTTTAAACCAAGAAATTATAGAGTTGGAAAATAGTTATCTCTCTTCTGATCCAGAAGGAATAAAAGAGATAATTGATATTAAAAAGAGTGAGATATTTTTATCAAAAAAACAGATAGATAATATAAAAAATGCTACACAAAGCAATATTTCGGGGGATTGATGGAAAACCAAAGGTTAAAACATGCAAAAGAGATACAATCTGTTATCGCTTTCAAAAAAAAACAGACTCCTCAACAGATTGGAAAGAAAAAAGTTGGAATTGATGAGGATATTCTTGAGTCAAAAAGTATAATCCTTGATGACTCTCAATATGTTAAAGCCTCTGATCCAATAAGGCAATATCTTAAAAAAATGGGAGATATTGAACTCCTAACAAAAGAGCAAGAGATTGAGATTGCAAAAAAGATAGAAGAGGGAGAGATTAATATTATTAAAGCCCTTTTAAAAACAGATATTATCATGCAGGAGCTTAATATTATTGTTGATAAGCTTCGTAAAAACAAATTAACAGTTAAAAACATTCTTTTAGAGTGTGAAGATGTTGATATTGCTAATGTTGATACAGAATTAAAAAATAGTGAAGTTTTTGAGTTTGTATCTAACTTTTTTGAGCTCTATAAAACAGTAAAAGCAAAACAGAAACTTCTTGAAAAAAAAGGTAAAGTTGCCTCTACAAAACACCCCGAAATTAAAAAGAATATAGAGGATTGCTATACACAGATGCTTCGCTCTTTTGTTGATATGAAGTTTTCAAAAAGTACAATAAAAAGAATGATTGCAAAAGTGAAAAAACTTAAAACAAGAATGGATTATGCAAAAAATGATATAAACACAATTTTTGATAATCTAAAATTTAAACAGATAAAAAATGATAAAGGTGAGTGGATTGAGTTAACTCTTAATGAAAAAGAGGGACAACTTTTATCAAAATCTGTTGAATATGAGCAACTTGTTAGAGAGCGTGAAGATGATGATATTGATTTAAGCTACCTTGAGCAGATGCATCAGGTTCTAAAATTTGCAAAAATTATAAATATGGCACATATACGTCTTGAGAGAATTACACTTGAGGCTGGTATGAATCTTGATAGACTTGAGGAGCTTTATCATGAAGTTGAAGAGAGCGAATCTATAACAGATGGAGCAAAACAGGAGCTTGTTGAGGCAAATCTTAGGCTTGTTGTATCTATTGCTAAAAAATATACAAATCGTGGACTTCAATTTCTTGATCTTGTTCAAGAGGGAAATATTGGTTTAATGAAAGCTGTTGATAAATTTGAGTATAGAAGAGGTTTTAAATTCTCAACTTATGCAACTTGGTGGATTCGTCAAGCAATAACAAGAGCTATTGCAGACCAAGCTAGAACAATTAGAATTCCTGTTCATATGATTGAAACAATAAATAAACTTGCAAGAGTTTCAAGAAATCTATTTCAAGATAATGGTAGAGAGGCAACTGCAGATGAAATTGCTGGTAAAATGTCAATCACACCTGAAAAAGTTCGTAAAGTTATGAAGATATCAAAAGAACCTATATCACTAGAGACTCCTATTAGTGATGATGATGATTCACATCTTGGTGATTTTATTGAGGACAAAAAAATCAAATCCCCATTTGATGTTGTTCTCAAAAACGATTTGGAGGCTCAAATTAGAAAAGTTTTAAGCTCTTTATCCCCTAGAGAGGAACAGGTTTTAAGAATGCGTTTTGGTATTGGTGAGAGAACAGACCACACTCTTGAAGAGGTTGGACGTGATTTTAATGTAACTCGTGAACGTATTCGTCAAATTGAGTTTAAAGCAATTGAAAAACTTCGCCATAAAAGTAGAGCTAAAGTTCTTACTCCATTCTTTAATCAATAATTTGACATTGTCAAACTGTTGGAAATTAAATATCAATAAAAACCATTAATAAAATTGTTAATTGGGAAAAAAAAATGCTATAAAATCCAAAAAATAGAATCTCTATTTTTTATTATTGGTTATTTTTTATGAAATAGTTTTATCCTTTTTATTTAAAATAATTTCTACTATTTTTAATTTTACAAAAAGAGAATTTATAATCTTTTGTTTTATAAAGATACTATTTAGTTTTTATGGTAATTATGAAAATTTTCATATTTTTTCTATTTTTATGTTTTTTTTGGATTAATATCCAAGCTTTAACAGATGTTGAGATATTTGACCATTTAACAAAAATTAGATTAAATATATCTCCAACAACAAAAATAGAGGTTTCAGAAAATTACTATAAAAGAAAAATATATATAAAAGTGACCAATCCACCTATAGATTTCGAACAAAAACTATTGGCTTATCAAGATAATCATTTAGAATCAATAAAACAGATTAATAAAACTAGAAATATTACTGAATATGAGATTTCAACAATTCTTTATAACTTTTTTTATGATTATAAAATAGAAAATAATCAATTTACTCTATCTATTGGAAGAGGAAGAAAAATTATTCCTCTAAAAACTAGTAAAAATCTTGTTTTTGTTCCATATATCTTTGAAACAGAGCCATATCAAATTCATATTGATAAACTAAAACTATCTCAAATTATATCAAATCATCCAGTTGCTCAAAGTTATAACTACTTTATAAAACTTTATGAAGAGAATCGATATAATGATGCAAAAGAGGTTTCAAGATATCTTTTAAGAAAAGAGTTGGCTCCAGAGAGCGAACTAATGTTAAAATATCTTGATACAGAGATAGATTTTCATCTATCTTTTGATCAAAATGCCTCTTGTATTGAATCATCACTTAAATTTAAAGAGCTTATAGAACAAAATACAGAGCATCCATATAATGATAGAGCAACAGTTTTTATATATAAATGTTATCTGTCTTTAGATGCCCTATCTGATGTTAGTGTAATTTTAGAGAAGGCAATAACTGAATACTCAAACTCAATATACTACTACCCTTTTTTATATGCAAACGCCTTAATAGATTTACAAAATGGAAATAGAGTAGATTTTCAGAAAAAAATGAATCAAATTATATCATATACAAAAGATTCAGAGTTAAGATTTTACTCAATTTATAAACTTTATAGATTCTATTTTGAAGAGAATGATCTCTCTCTTGCATATAATACAATCTCAAACTATAAAATTAGATTTCCAGAGATTTATGAAAACTATCCTCTTTTAATGACATCATATGCTGACACCCTTTTTTATAATAAAAATTTTGATTTAGCAAAAGAGATTTATGAGGGAGTTATTGCAAAAACAGCTAATAGATTTTTACAAACTTATTTAAAAATGAGAATAGCAGATACACTTTTATATCAATATAAATACACAGAAGCTATCAAGTATTTTTTTAAAGAGGAGAAAAGTTTTCAGGGGGAAGATTTAGGTTCCTCCTTAGCTAGAGTAAGATTACTAGAGTTAAAAGGTGGTGATGTTTCAACAATGATTCAGATTTTTAATGAGATGAAATACTCTGCAAAAGAGCCTGTATTACTCCAAGAGGTTCTATTTAGAAAAGCTCAACTACATTTTTATAAAGGGGAGTATATAGACTCTTATTTTGAGTTAAAATATCTTTTGCAAGAGTATCCCAATACATCTCTTAGAAAAACTGCTTTAGAGATGATGAATCGTATTATTTATGGGATATACTATACTCTATTTACAGAGAAAAACTATATTGATATTGCTCAAATATATAAAAATCAACCTGAACTTATATCAGAGCATCCAGAGTATTATACTTTGATATATATGATTATAGAGTCTTTACTAAATTTAGAGCAATATAAAGAGATAACCTCTGCTGTTGATTTTGTTTTGAAAACAGCAAAAAGAATACCATTTGAGTTCAATTTTGTTTACTATTTAGGATGGTCATATCTAAAACTAAAAAATTACTATAAATCAAAACAGGCAGTTGAGTATCTTGTTTTTAGGAATAAAGCAGTTAAAAATAACTATCGATATCCACTTTTTTATGGTTACTATTGGTGGTATCAAAATATTGTGAAGCGTGGATTTCAGTTTTTTGATAGAGCATTGGAGTTTAGAGATATTCCAATGAAAGATAAAATTGAAATTCTTAAAATTATGAGTAGGTTCTATTTGAAAAAAAAGGCCTACTCACCAGCTTTAAGCATATATAAAGAGTTGCTTGATATATATCCACCTAAAACAAAAGAGTATAATGATACAATTTTTAAAGTTGCATCTATGTACTATTTTACAAAAGATTATCCAAAAGCAATCTCAAGTTATACAAATTACTTTGCTACTATTAGTGAAAAATCTGAAAAAAATTTTGAAGCAAGATATAGATTAGGAAATGCCTATATTTATAGTGGTGATTTTGATAAAGGTGAAAAAATTTTAGAAAATTTATCAAAAGAGGAGGGAGATTTTTTTTGGAATGAGTTATCAAAAAAAACTCTCTCAACAATGAGATATAGAGAGTATTTAAAAAATCTTAATGAGATTGAGGTTGAAAAAAAATAGGGGATAATATGAGTAGAGTTTTTGAAAATTTACTTGATGTAACAGAGCAATCACTCTCTTTGAGGGTTAAAAGGCAAAATATTTTGGCTGCAAATGTTGCAAATGGTGATACTCCTGGTTATACTCCAATGGATATTTCATTTGAGGAGCAGTTAAAAGAGAGTTTGAATAAAGATAAAAACTCAATTGATTCTATTGAGTTTAAGCAGACCTCTGAAATTCATCTATCTGATGATGATATTAAAAGTTCTGATGAAGGGGAGCTGTTTTTCGACCCATCAATCTCACCCAATAATGATAAAAATAGTGTTAATATAGATAGAGAGATGTCAAAACTATCTATGAACTCAATACTTTATAATGCTCAAACAACGGTTATGAGTAAAAAACTTGCACTTTTAAAATATGCTGCAAGTGATGGTAATAGATGATTTTTATGTATGTTTTTTTCTTTATTTAAAAGAAAAATAGTTTTTTATATGTTTTTCAGGAGGTTAAAATGGATCTTTTTACAGCTTTTAGAGTTTCCTATGATGGATTATCATCACAAAGAGTCCGCCTGAATACTGTTGCAAGTAATTTAGCAAATGTAAATACAACAAGAACAGCAGAGGGTGGGCCATTTAGAAAAAAATCTCCAGTTTTTGAGGCTCAACCACTTGAAGAGATTTTTAATTCCGAAAATGAGGACTCAATGGAGATTAAAATGGAGGAAGAGGATAATTTTCATGATAAAGTCTCAACTGTAAAAATTGATTCAATTGAATCAAGTGATAGAGTTAGACTTGTTTATGAACCATCTCATCCAGATGCTAATGCTGAGGGTTATGTCTCTTATCCTGATATAGACCCTGTTATGGAGATGGTAGATTTAATATCAACATCTCGCTCTTATGAAGCAAATGTATCTGTTATTGATGCAATCAAAAAAATGGCAACACAAGCAATTTCAATTAGTCGATAGTAAAAAATTATTTAAAGCATAAAATATTCCACGTGGAACATTTTAAGTAGATTGTAATTATATTTGTTATTTCATCAAAATTTAGAAAATATTAAATAATTTTTGTAGTAAAAGTGATTAAAATGAAATGAAATTTAGTATAATTTAAAAAAGCTTGATTTTTAAATTGAAAAAAAATAGAGTGTTTTAAGCATTTATTATGAGGGATTTATGAGAATTCAGGATATTTTGAGAAAAAAAAGGGACAAAGAGAAGTTAACAAAAGATGAGATTGTATTTCTTATAAGTGGATATACATCTGGTGATATAACAGACTATCAAATGGCCGCATTTGCTATGGCCGCATTTTTAAATGGTCTTGATGCAGATGAAACTGCAAATTTAACATTTGAGATGATGAAATCAGGAAGTATTGTTGATTTTGGTGATTTCAAAGGTTTTTTAGTTGATAAACACTCAACAGGTGGTGTTGGTGATAAAATATCCATTCCTCTTGCTCCACTTGTTGCAAGTTGTGGTGTTTATATCCCTATGATATCTGGTAGAGGATTAGGTCATACTGGTGGAACTTTAGATAAACTTGAATCTGTTCCTGGTTTTAATGTTAATCTATCTCTTGAACAGTTTATTGAAACAACAAAAGAGATTGGTGTTTGCCTTATTGGTCAAACAGCAGAGATTACTCCAGCAGATAAAAAACTATATGCTCTTCGTGATGCAACATCAACAGTTGAATCAATCTCTCTTATAACTGCCTCAATTATGAGTAAAAAATTGGCTGAAGGAATTAAAGGGCTTGTTCTTGATGTTAAAGTTGGAACTGGTGCATTTATGAAAACTGTTGAAGATGCAAGAAAACTTGCAGAATCTATGGTTGCAATTGGTAAAAAAATGGATAGAACAGTTACAGCAGTTATCTCAAATATGGATCAACCTCTTGGAGAGATGATTGGGAACTCTTTAGAGATGTTAGAGTCTTTTGAAACTCTAAAAGGTAGAGGTCCTGCAGATATTAAAGATTTAACATTCCGTTTAGGTGCTGAGATGTTAAAAATGGCAGGGGTTGTTAAAACTGATGATGAGGCTTTCCAACTTTTTGAGAAAAAAATAGCATCTGGAGAGGCAGGAAAGAAAATGAAAGAGATTCTAAAAGCACATGGAGCAGATCCAAATGCTTTTGATGACTACTCAATTTTACCAATTGCAGAGAAAAAACACTTTTTTTTAGCTTCTGAAGATGGATATATATCTAAATTTAACACAGAAGAGGTTGGTGTATCAGCAATGCTTCTTGGTGCAGGAAGAAAAACAAAAGAGGATATTATAGATCCTAGTGTTGGAATTGCTCTTCATAAAAAACTTGGTGATTATGTTAAAAAAGGTGATGTTGTTGCAACACTTTACTATCAAGATGATAATAAATTATCACAAGCTATTGATAGATTAAACGGGGCTATTTTCTATAGTTCTGAAAAACCAGTGGAGTTTAAATTAGTTCTTGATAAAATTCATTCCTAATTTTTATAAGGAGAGATTATGTCTTTAATTCGTCCATTTAGAGCATTTAGACCAACTAAAGAGTTATCTGCAAAAGTTGCAGCACTTCCTTATGATGTTATGAATAGAGAGGAGGCTTTTGAGATGGCAAAAGGTAATCCTTTCTGTTTTCTTCATATCACACGTGCAGAGATAGATCTTCCAGAAACTATTGATATTCATGATGATGCTGTCTATTTAAAAGCAAAAGAGAACTTTAATAGATTTATTGAGGAGGGAACATTTATTCAAGATGAAACTCCTAAAATATATATCTATCAACAGCAGATGGAAAATCATGTTCAAACAGGTGTTGTTGCTGCAGCCTCTGTTGATGCCTATCAAAAAGAGTTGATAAAAAAACATGAAAAAACAAGAAAAGATAAAGAGGATGATAGAGTAAAACATGTTGAAACTCTTATGGCTAATACAGGACCTGTATTTTTAACATATCGTCATAGAGATGATATAGATTCTATTGTTAAAGATATAACAAAAAGAGAGTCTCTCTACTCTTTTACAACAGATGATGGAATTAAACATACAGCTTGGTTAACAACAGATTCTGAAACAGATGAGTTAAATAGTTATTTCTCTCAAATAGATGTTATGTATGTTGCTGATGGTCATCATCGCTCTGCTTCAGCCTCAAGAGTTAAAGATATGCTTCAGACTAATAATCCAAATCATACTGGAGAGGAGTCATATAACTATTTTTTAAGTGTTATTTTTCCAGACGATCAGATGTATATAATGGATTACAACAGAGTTCTTAAAGATCTTAATGGTTTAACAAAAGAGAGCTTTTTTGAAAGGGTGGCAGAGAAATTCTCTATTGAGAAAACAGATAAATGCTCACCTGATAAACTTCATAGATTTGGAATGTATATTGATTCTGTTTGGTATAAATTAGAACCTCTTGTAGATGTTGTTGATGAGAATGATCCTGTGAAATCTTTGGATGTATCTATACTACAAGATAATATTTTATCTCCACTTTTAGGAATTGAAGACCCAAGAACAAGTAAACGAATTGATTTTGTTGGTGGAATAAGAGGAATGAAAGAGTTAGAGAGACTAGTTAACTCTGGCAAATATGCAGTTGCATTCTCCATGTTTCCAACTCAAATGGATCAACTAATGAGTATTGCTGATGCAGGTGAGATTATGCCTCCAAAATCAACTTGGTTTGAGCCAAAACTAAGAAGTGGTCTATTTATTCACTCAATAAAGTAATGAAATAAGATTAAAAATGTAAATATCCTTTTGGTTCAAGAGAGACTCCTTGAGTTGAAACTAATTTTTTCTCATTAGTAATATATCCACAACAAATGATAGGTAAATTCAACTCTTTTGCAATACTTAAAACTAACTCTTTTTCTGTTGAAGAGGTAAAAAGTGGTATAAAATCCTCTCCACCATTTAAAATATAATCAAAAGGATCTCTTTCTCCATACAGTTTACATTCAGAATAAAAACCCTCATCATAAAAAGATGATAAATCGACTACAGCTCCTAGATTAGATTGTTTTAAAATGTGAGAAAGATCATTTAAAAAGCCATCACTAATATCAATCATGCTATTAATATCTATTTTTTTAAATAGTGATAGATAGTTAAAATCTATTTTGGGAGCAATATGATAGTTTTTATATGGTGGATTCTCCACTTTATCTAAAAGTAAAGAGAGAGCAAATGAGCTGTAGCCAAGTGAACCACAAACATATATATTGTCTCCAACTTTTGCACCAGATCTATAGATTGGATTATCAGAGTAACCAATCATTGTAACAGATGAGACCCAAATATTTTCAGAGGAGGTTGTATCTCCTCCAATTAAATCAATTTTATACTCTCTGCTTATCTTTTCTATTTGAGGTGGAAGGTTTTCGAGCAATCTGCTTTGACCCCTTGGAACTGTAAGGTTTAGAAGGTAGTGAGAGGGAGTTCCATTCATTGCTAAAATATCACTTAAATTAACTAATATTGATTTTATAATAGCATCTATTGGTGAGAAGTACTCCTGTTTGAAATGAATGTTCTCAACAATGGTATCAGAACAAAGTAGTTGATTACCAATAACAGCTGCATCATCTTTTATTCCTGCTGTAATCTTTGTATTTAATGGAATATTTTTAAGTTTATCAATAAATTGAAACTCATTCATAAAATTACCATAAAAAAACTTTTATAACATATAAATTTTCTATTAACAACTAATTTTAGTGGATAAAGTTATTTAAAAATAAAGATTATATATTAAATCCATATAGATTTACATGAGTTATATATATTTAAAAACTATATATTTTTTAGTAGATTTATTAACAATGCTATAATAAACAGTTAATTAATTAAAAGTCATACAGAATTTTTATTTAAAGAGTTATAAATATCTTAAGTAAAATAATTTATCAACATATAAACTATTTTATTATACTATAAAGAGATTACTTTTATATTTTTTTAATATAAACATGTAGCGGATTCTATTTTCCACTACATGAAAACATGTAAACATGTACCGGATTTCATTTTCCACTACCTGAAAACATATAAACATGTACCGGATTCTATTTTCCACTACATGAAAACATGTAAACATGTACCGGATTTCATTTTCCACTACATGAAAACATGTAAACATGTAGCGGATTCCATTTTCCACTATCTGAAAACATGTAAACATGTACCGGATTCCATTTTCCACTACCTGAAAACATGTAAACATGTAGCGGATTCTATTTTTTACTTTATGAAAAATAAAA
>DYRY01000029.1 GCA_020718465.1 Anaeromyxobacter dehalogenans
CACTAGAAATCAATTTGTTTATTTTAAAACAAAAATAAAAAATAGATGTAAAATCTGTTTATTCATAGATTAAAAAATTGAGATAAATTTTATCCCAGCAAGATGTTTTGTATAATCATACTCATAAAGTGATGAATTATTATCAAAATAGTGATAAAATAGTGATAAACCAATATTTTTTGTAAAAAATGCAGTAATATCAAACTCAAGATGAAACTCTCTATCATCTCTACTTACTTTATTATTCTCTGTATCATAATATGTTGAGTACCATTTTTTTTGAAAATTAAACTCACCTTTAAATGTTAAAATTGTTAGAAATGATATCTCTAAAGAGAGATTAAAATCAAGACCTTGAAAATTATACATATCTCCAACAGAATGACTTAAAAGATATGAAGCACCAAGCTCTAAAAGACCAAATTGATTTATATTAAATATCTGTTTTAATGTTGGTCTAAAAAACAGTCTATCTTGATTCTCTATTGAAGAGTCAGTGTAGTCAACTCTATAGGTTTCATCTCTTAAAAAAATATGTAGCTCTGTAAACATTTTTTTTGATTGTGATAAATAAAAATAGAGTAATCCATTAAAATTATAGTTGAATAAGTATGGATCATTTATAACCTCTGTTACAACTAAATCATTCCAAAAATATGCACCAACTTTAAAACTTTGATTATGTGGTAGTTTTTTTTGAAAAAGATAACCCAACATAAAGCTTGGGATTAATGTATCATATTTTTGTGGATCAAAAAAGCCATCCAGATTTTCAGGATAGTGGATTGCTGAAAAAACAGATATATTTGTTACTATTTGATCAGTTTTTGTATATAGTGGAAAAAAATCAAAAGATAACCATGTTTCATTTCTAACTCCCATTGCAGTTATATTACTATCCTCTATACTCTCCATTCCAGGTAAATCAGATTTGAAATGGTCTGATATTAGGGGTTGTGATGTTATGTTTGAATCAAAAACAGCAGATGTATGAAACTGTAAATTTACCCAAGAGACTCTGCTTCTATTTTTTTCATAGATATCTATTTGAGATATTAAATTTTTTACATCTTTTTTTTCAATATCATTTAAAGATAGAGTTTTATCCAAAATTAAAAGAGATATTTTTGCCTCTTTGTAATTTTTTAAGTTGTAATTTGATAGGGAGTTAATTAATAGATAATTTTTATATATCTCAATATTTGATGAATCCACCTTATAATCTTTAAGATATTTAATTGTATACTCATACTCTTTTGTGTTAAAATAAAGAGCTGAAATTAAAAGATATAACTCATTTTTACTATTTGCTAAATTTACAATTAATGGAATTAAAGGTTTTGCTTTTTGAAAATTTTGTTTTAAAAGGTAGAGTCTAAAAAGAAGCTCTATAACCTCATTATCATTATTATCTAATGCAAACATCTGTTCAAGATGATCTATTGCAGAGTCAATTTGGTCAATCTCAATTTCACAAAAAGCAAGTGGTCGTATAATTTTATTTAGTTGTCCTCCAGATGATGTAAAGTTATCAAACTCTCTTATTGTAGCTTGACAATCTCCTTTTTGATATGAAAGCATTCCCTTTGTATAGTAAACATCTATTAAATTCTCTTTGGTTGTAAAAAAATTTATTAAAAATAGTAAAACACCCATTTTTCCTCAAAATAAGTTTATAATAATTATATATAATTATTAAATTTTATCAATAGGCAACTTGAATAACCTTAAAAGAAGTTGAAAAATATAAAGAAAAAAAGAGGACAGATTAAAAATACTATATATTTTTAAAAACATTGATTAGGAATAAGTTGGTCTACTTTTTCTGAATTACAAGATTCCCCTTTTGTATTATCTCCCCAGCAAAAAATCGTTCCACTTTCGATTCCACAAGTGTGATTAAATCCTGCAACAATAAAGCTCCAATTGGTCGCAGACTCAATAAGTTGAGGAGTGTTCTTGTCTATTGTGGAGTTAATTCCTAAGATTCCCTCTCCATTTCTTCCCCAACAGTATGGAGCACCCCCCAATATTCCACAAAAGTGAGTTTTTCCTGCTGAGTATTGGTCAAATAGTTGAAGTGCTGTTGTATCAGGTATAAGATACTCTGTTTCTGTTCCACCAATACCAAATTGACCATAACTATTATCTCCCCAGCAGTAAACAGAGCCATTAATCTCCCCACAACTATATGAACCACCAAGATAAAATTTTGTGATTAATTTAGTATCATCTGTTATTAACTCACTCATTTTTACAGGATTATTCTCTGATGCAGAGGCACATCCTGCATTTCTACAAGAGCCATAGTTTTTCCAATTTCTGTTTAATCCAAGTTGTCCATAACCATTATATCCCCAACTCCAAGATGTTCCATCTGTTAAAATAACATGATTATGATTACCTCCAACAAAAAGTTGAGATATTAATGGAGTATCTGGTTTATCAAATATAACTTTTTGAGGAGTTCCATTTGATGTGTATGTTTTATTCCCCAATTGACCATACCCATTATTTCCCCAACAGTAAACATTTCCTAGTGTTGTTAAAACACAAGTATGAGCAACACCAGCACCAATTGAAATAGGTGTTTCATCAAATATAATCTCTTGAGGAGTTGTAAAATAGCTATCAGATTGATTATTAATCTGTTTTAAAAAGTTGCTTCCCCAACAAAAAACTCTATTATTAATCGTTAAAACACAACTGTGATAACCTCCTGATACAATATCAGCAACTCCCTCTACAATATCTATAAAACGGGGAATTTCTGGCTTTGCTGTAATGATTGGATATGATTCAGAGAATATATCTCCCCAACAAGCAACTGTTTCATTATCAAAAAGTGTACAAGTATGATATAATCCAAGAGATATTTTTATTGGAGTGGAGGAGCAACCCCAAGAGTGATATACTCCACCATTTGCACAAAGGCAAATTGATTCACCACCTGAATCATCACAGTTTGTTCCAGTTGGACAGGTTATTGTTGAGCAATTGGGAAGACAACTTGTATTATTATCATTATCTTGAAATCCTATATTGCAGTTACAGGTTGGAAATCCTCCAGCATCAACACAGACTCCCTCTCCAGAGCAGATTATGTTAAGGCATGGATTTGCTGGAGTGATACAGATATTTTGAAAATTGCAAACCTCACCAACCAAACAGTCTGTATTATCTATACAACGTCCTCCATTAAGTTCACAAAAAGCGGTTGGTTCATTATATGTCTCCCAGTTGCTACAGGGATTTGGAATACAGAGTGTAGAGGATATTTCACAAACCTCTAAAGGAGCACATTGTGATGATGTTGTACAAACTCCAGCAGTTATTAATTTAGTTTCACCATTTGAGTTACAAGATTGTATTAAAAGTAGAAATAGAGAGCAAATCATAAGTAATTTTTTCATAAATCCTCCTAAAAACTCTCTATTAAGTAAAAATAACCTGCTATTTTTTTAATTAAAACAGCACAATTATCAAAAATATATTATATTTCCAACAGATTAAAACTCATTATTCATAAAAAAATCACCTATCTGTATTTAATAATTAATACAGTATATATTTTATAGCATACTAAAGTTTTTTTCTCAATTTATCTCTGTTTTATGATAAAAATATAGCAATTATTGAACTATAATTAGTTGTTACAGATTTTAATTTTTGATTATAAAAAAATTGAAAAAAACTCAAACTAAAAAAGACTTGACTAATATTGAGCTTTATAATACTATACTTCGATTTTTAACTGCCTTGATAAGGATTTAAAATGGCTGAAAAAAACATTTTTGAACAAAGAGTTGATAAATTAGAGGCTATCAAAGCATCTGGTAAAATCGCCTATCCAAATGATTTTAAAGTTACAATAACATCAAAAGAGATTGTTGAAAAATTTGGCAATTTTACAAAAGAGGAGCTTGAACAACAAGATAGAGTTGAGTTATCTCTTGCTGGAAGAGTTATTTTTCGTAGAAGTTTTGGAAAAGCAGCCTTTTTAAAAATAAAAGATCGTAATGGAATGATTCAATCTTATGTTGCAAAAAACTCACTAACAGAGGATGAGTTCAAATTTTTTGATGAAATTCTTGATATTGGTGATATTATTGGTATTACAGGTTATCCTTTTATTACAAAAACAGGTGAACTCTCAATTCATGCAACATCATTTAGAATATTAACAAAATCTCTTAATCCACTTCCAGAAAAATTTCATGGATTAACCGATATTGAGGCTCGCTATCGTCAACGTTATGTTGATTTAATTGTAAATGATGAATCAAAAGATAGATTTATAAAAAGAGCTCAAATTATTCGCTCAATTAGAAACTTTCTTGATAAAAAAGATTTTATTGAAGTTGAAACTCCAATGCTTCACTCAATTGCTGGTGGTGCTGCTGCAAGACCATTTAAAACACATCATAACACACTAAATATGGATCTTTTTATGAGAATTGCCCCAGAGCTTCATCTAAAAAGGCTTGTTGTTGGTGGATTTGATAGAGTTTATGAGATAAATAGATGTTTTAGAAATGAGGGAATCTCAACACGTCATAACCCAGAGTTTACAACAATTGAGTTTTACCATGCTTATGCAACATATCAAGATTTAATGGATCTAACAGAGGAGATGTTAAAAACTGTTGCCTTTGAAACATTAGGAAAAACATCATTTATATATCAGGGAGTTGAGATAGATTTTGGAAAACCATTTGAGAGACTATCTGTTTATGATGGTATTAAAAAATATCTTCCAGATTATACAGAGGAGATTTTTACCTCCTTTGAGGTTGCAAAAGAGTTTGCAAAAGCAAAGGGAGTTAGAATCGAAAATTACTTTTCTCATGGAAAAGTTTTAATGGAGCTTTTTGAATTTGGAGCTGAAGAGCATCTTATTCAACCAACTTTTGTTACTGATTTTCCATTGGATGTCTCTCCTTTATCAAGAAAAAAAGACTCTGACTCAACTCTTGTTGATCGTTTTGAGATATATGTTGCTGGTTTTGAACTTGGAAATGCCTTTTCAGAGCTTAATGATCCACTAGATCAAGAGGAGAGATTTATTGTTCAACTTAAAGATAAAGAAGCAGGAGATACAGAGGCTCATCAAATGGATGAGGATTATATCAAAGCACTTAAATATGGTCTTCCACCAACTGCAGGTGAGGGTATTGGAATAGATAGATTGGCAATGCTTCTTACTGATGCTCCTTCAATACGTGACGTTATCCTTTTTCCACAGTTAAAGCACGAATGAGTCTAGAGTTTGATATTACATTAAGATATTTTCGCTCAAAAAAGAGAAATATATTCATATCCCTTTTAACAATTATATCAATATTAGGGGTTTTGATTGCTGTTGCCTCTTTGATTGCAGTTAATAGTATTGTTCGTGGTTTTGAGATGGAGATTAAAGAGAAAATTCTTCAAAATGAGCCACATATTATTATTCTTCCTAAAAATAGCTCTATAACAGAGGCACAATTTTATCAACAGATTGATAAAATCAAAAAAATAAAGGGAATTGAGGTTATAACTCCATATATATCATCAACAGTTTTAATATCATCTTTTAACAATCTAAATGCAGTAAAAGTTAATGGAATAGAGCCTAAAATTGCAAAAAAGGCTTATGGTATATTTAGAACATTAAAAAGAGGCTCTTTAGATTATATCGATGCTCCTAATCAAGCATATATTGATATGAAAAAGAGAGGAGATGAACTATTTATACGGGAGAAAATCTACCAATACATGGGTGATTTAACTCTTAATAGTGAAGAGAGAGATGAGATTATTAATGATATTTCAATCCTAAAAAATAGAGTAATTGAAGCACCAACAAAAAAATCAAGCTGTGTATATATTGGAAAAGCTCTCTCTGAATCACTTGCTCTTCAGGTTGGAGAGGAGTTAAAATTAATTACCCCTTTTGGTGATATTGGACCAACAGGTGTTATGCCTAAAACAAGAAAATTCCGTATTTGTGGAGTTTTTTTTACAAGTCTATATGAATTTGATCAATATAATATCTACATGCCAATAAAAGAGGCACAAAAATTTCTGGGAATAACACAGATAACAGGGGTAGAGATAAAAGTTGATAATATATATAAATCTGATAAAATTACCTCAATAATTGAGCAAAAAATTGATTTAGATAACTTCTCTGTTTCAGGATTTTCAAAAATGAATAAAAATCTATTCTCTGCACTTCAAATAGAGAAAACAGGGATGTTTTTACTATTGGCTCTTGTAATTCTTGTGTCATCTTTTAATATTATTGCAACATTAACACTAATTGTTAACAGTAAAAGAAAAGAGATATCAATTTTAAAATCTCTTGGAATGACCAACTCCTCTATAAGAAAGATATTTCTATATAAAGGGATGATTATTGGTTTTGTTGGAATATTAATTGGTTCGATTATTGGTGGAGTTATAACCCATTTTTTAAAACAGTATAAAATGGATGAAAATCTCTACTATATCCCAAATCTACCTGTTAGAGTTGATTTATTTGAAATTAGTGTTATTATTTTCATAACATTTGTAGTTACACTTTTGGCCTCAATTATTCCTGCAAATAGGGCTGCTAAAATTACCCCTATTTATGGTTTAAAAGGGGAGTAGATAAATATTATTTTATAACTAAATAATATTTATTTTTGTTGTTTTTTAATAAAAACAAAAGATATTTTTTATTTTATATTTTATAAAAATAAATGAAACAATTATGAATATATTTTGTTTATTGTATTTTGCTATATGTGAGAGTTAATGCTTAAAATATCAGATTTAACTAAAAAATATAAAATGAAAGATAAAGAGATTACTGTTTTTGAGAATCTTTATCTTGAAATACCATATAAAAAATCGGCCTCTATTGTTGGAAAGTCTGGAATTGGAAAATCAACACTTCTCCATATTATGGGAACAATCGATCAACCAACAAAAGGTAAAGTTTTTTATGATAATGATGATGTTTTTTCACTTTCTGACTCACTTCTTGCGAAATTTAGAAACAGAAATATTGGTTTTATATTTCAATTTCATCATCTTCTTTCAGAGTTCACAGCCCTTGAAAATGTTATGATTCCTAATATGGTTTTTGAAAAGCAAAAATCTGTTGCAAGAGGAAGGGCTGAAAGTCTACTTGAAGAGGTTGGATTAAAAGATAGAATGAGTCATAAACCTTCAGAGATGTCTGGAGGTGAACAACAGAGAGTTGCAATTGCAAGAGCTCTTATAAACCAACCTAAAGCTATATTTGCAGATGAACCAACTGGAAATCTTGATGAAAAAACATCAGAGGCAATTCATGAATTACTTATAAAACTTCAAAAGCAGTATGAGGCAACACTTGTTGTTGTAACGCATAATGAGAGATTGGCAAAGCAGTTTGATATAAAACTGCATATGACAAAAGGGCAAATTCTTCAATTAGAGGACTAATGTTTAAAGCTATTTTTTTACTATTAACTATTTTTGTATCTTTTAATGTTTACACATATCCAGTTATTAAAAAAATTGAGTTTAAAGGGTTAGAGACGCTACAAAAAAGTGAGCGACATATACTCTCATATCTAAAATCAAAAGAGGGTGGTCCCTTTTTTAATAACTATATTAGAGAGGATATTAAACTACTTTTTGAAAAAAATCTGTTTAAAGATATTGAGGTTTTTTGTGTAGATTTGAATGGAGATTCTTGTAGTGAGGATAGTTCTGAAGTTGTTCTAACATACAATCTTAAAGAGAATCCAACAATAGACTCTGTTACTATATCAGGAAATGATGAGGTTGAGATTGCTGATATTGAAGGAGTTGTTGATGTTCAGCCCAATACAATTTTAAATGTTGCAAAAATCCAAGGTAATGTTCAGAAAATTTTAGATTTATACAAAGGTAAAGGGCTTTTTCTTGCTGATGTTACTTTTGAAATTGAACAAAAAGAGGGTAATTATGTTAAGGTAAAGTTTAAAATTAATGAGAATGCAAAAACAATAATTAGAAAAATAAGATTTATAGGAAATCTCTCAATTCCAGCCTCTGAGATAAAAAAAGTTATGTTAACAAAAGAGGGTGGTTTTTTTAGTGAAATATCTGACTCTGGTATTTTTAAAGAGGAGGATTTTGAGAGAGATATTGCAGTTATAAAACTATACTATCAAGAGAAGGGTTTTTTAAAAGCTACTGTTTCAGAACCAGAGATTCTTTTAAGTAAAAATAAAAAAGAGATGGATATTACAATATATGTTCAGGAGGGGGATAAATATAGCTTTGGTTCTTTTGATGTATCTGGTGATCTTCTTTTTTCAAAAGAGGAGATTCTTGAGCCTTTTAACTCTCTCTCTGGAAAAGAGTTTAAACGTAGTGATATTGCCTCTGCTATTGAGAGAGTTAATATCATGTATAAAAATAAAGGTTATGCAGATGTTACAGTCTCAACTCCACTAAAAATAAATGAATCAACAAAGATTATAGATATCCCACTTGTGATTCAAAAGGGTAAAATCTCCTATATTGAACGAATAGATTTTGAAGGAAACACAATTACAAGAGATAAAGTTTTAAGAAGAGAGCTTCGACTTTATGAAGGAGATCTTTATAATCAATCAAAATTAGATTACTCAAAAGCAAGAGTATTCTCTTTAGGTTATTTTGAAGCAGTTGAATTTCAAATAAAAGAGGGGTCAAGAGAGGGGAGAAAAAGGGTTGTTTTTCAAGTAAAAGAGAAATCAACAGGAACATTTCAAGTTGGGATGGGATTTTCAACAGTTGAAAAACTTGTTTTTACTGCTCAAATATCAAAAAATAATATATTTGGAAATGGTCAAAGTGTTTCACTATCAGCTCAACTTTCAAAACTTCAAAAATATTATAGTGTATCTTTCTCTGATCCATATCTTTTTGATACTTTATGGGATTTTACATTCAGTATTTATAACACAAATATTCTTTATAACTACTTTACAAAAAAAACCTTTGGTTCAAGTGTTACAATTGGACATCCAATAACTGACTTTTTAAGATTTTATCTTAAATTAAAAGGGGAAGAGGTTCAGGTTGAGAAGGGAGGAAGAATATCAGGTGCATCTGACATCCCATCTATTTATGGTCTTTTTAAAGATGGTCGAACTGTAAGTTTAGAGGGAATGCTTGTTTATGATAGAAGAAATAATAGAATGTTTCCAACAAAAGGTTTTTATCAATCTTTAAGTGTTGAGAATGCTTCATATCTATCTGAAAATAAGTTTACAAAAATATCATCTGATACAAGGGTTTATATTCCACTATTTTGGTCATTTGTTTACCGTTTTAATGCAAGAGTTGGTTGGATTCCAGATTCAAAAAATGTTCCAATATTTGAACGATATTATGTTGGTGGAATCTTCTCTGTCCGTGGTTTTGAGTGGGGTTCACTATCTCCATCAAAAGAGCAAATAGGATCTCCTTTCTCCTCTCTAACAGAGTTTCAGGTTGGTGGGAATAAACAGTTGATTATTAATAATGAGATAGAGTTTGATCTTGTAAAGGCTGCTAATATTAAAGGTGTATTTTTTATTGACTCTGGAAATGCTTTTATTGAGGAGGATCCAATCTCTTTTTCAGCACTTAGATCTAGTTGGGGTTTTGGTTTTAGATGGCTATCTCCAATGGGACCACTTCGTTTTGAGTGGGGATTTCCTTTTGATCCAAAACCAACAGAGCGTTCATATATGTTTGAGTTTAATATTGGAAACTCATTCTAAAACTGTAAAATTATAATTTTTCTGTTTTTTTACAAATATAAAAGATATTTTTTGAAACACTTTATTTTGGTTTAAAATGTTAAAAGTTCTATTTGTTGTAGTTTTACCACTAATATTAACAATATTGATGTGGATTCCAATATATATGAAATTATCAGGAGATAGTTTCTCTGGGATATTAGTAAAGCTTTCATCTATAAAATTTTATAATAAAATTTTAATTTTGTTTGCTCTATTTACTTTGAATTGGAGTATAGTATATTTTTTATCAAACAATAGAGAGCCATCTTTAATAGATTTTAAAGAGCTAAACTCAACACTATCTCTTCAACAAATACATTTTTTTCTTTCATCAGAGGATTATATAAAGTTTACTAAAGAGATTGAAAAAGATATTTTAGACTCTGTAAATCATTCACTTAAAAATAGTGGAATATATCAGAATAAAAACTCTAAAAAATCTCTAAATTTAAAATATTATGATAGTTATACAAGAGTTGATAATGGTTTTGTTTATGTTTTATCTTTAGAGTTATCTTATTGGATAAATAGTAAAGAGAGTAAGTTAATAAATAGTGTTATTATTCCAAATAGGTCATCTTTGTCATATAATGACTATATATCAACATTTTCAGCCCTATTTTCTCAAATGATTGATAGTATAGTTGATTTTGAAACTATTAAAAATGGTGGGTTTGATAAAATTATTGAATATCTTGAAAAAGAGGAGCCACTTCCAGCTATATCACTTCTATTTATTGAGTTTTTTTCTGAAAAAGAGGTTGCAATTCCAGACTCTGTGATTGGTAAGTTTCTAGGGGTTAATGATCCAAACCTGCATACTAGAGTTTTAGGATATATCTCTGAACATAATAGATGTTTTTTTATGAAAGAGCTTTTTGAGTTTGCTCTTCTATTTACAAAAGAGTATCTAATTCAAACTATTGATATTGTATCAAATTCATCTTGTTCAGAAGTTGAGGGTTTTTTAAGAGTTATGAAAGCCTCTAATCAGAAAGATGTGGCCCAAAAATCATTAAATGCGTTATCAAATTTTTTAGATAAAAAATCCTTAACTACTCAATAATATATCTTTTTACAATATTAAGAAAATCGTTTTCAAAATTCTCCATTTCAGAGACCTGAATTTTAATTTTATTTGAGAAGTGATTATATGCAATAACAGCAGGAATTGCTGCAATAAGACCAATTGCAGTTGCAATGAGAGCCTCTGCTATTCCTGGAGCAACAGTTGCTAAAGATACTGATTGTTTTGCTCCAATATTTAAAAAGGCATTCATAATACCCCAAACAGTTCCAAAAAGACCAATAAAAGGGGCTGCAGAACCAATTGTTGCTAAAAAAGATACCATTGATTCTAGTTTATTTGTTTGCATTGATATTGCTTTTCTAAGGGTTCTAATAATAAAATCTATATCAGATGAATTTTTTTTAGAATCACTATTTTTAATTTTTTCAAGCTCCTCATATGCTTGAACAAAAACATTTGCAACAGGTGAATTTATTGCTCCTTTTGCCTCTTTATATGCAATATCAAGAGCTCTCTCTTTCCAAAAAATAGCTAAAAATTGCTCACTCTCTTGTTTAGCTTTTTTTAAAAAAAACCACTTATAACCAATAATAAACATTGTTGATATACTGAATAAAATAAGAACTATAAGAACAAAAAGAACAACTCCTGTTGACTCTTTCATCAAAAACCATATATCCATTTTTCCAGAATCACCACTTTTTGCTACTAAATCTACAAAAATAGGGTTCATAAAAAAACCTCCTAAAAAAAATATAAAAGTTAAAAAAAATAAAAATATTTATATTACTTGTATCCATACACAACTCAAATAATAAAATATATATCAATTTCAGTGGATTAAAACCTACTATTCATTACTTTATTTAAAAATAAAATTCTCAATATCATTTTTAAAAACAAGAATCATCAAAAGAATTAAAGAGACAAGACCAATAAAACTTGTTATCTCTTTAAACCTTTGATTAACTGGTTTTCTTCTTATTGCCTCTGCAAGAATAAAAAGAATATGACCTCCATCAAGCATTGGTATTGGTAAAAGATTTAATAGACCTAGATTTATACTTAATATTGCCATAAGTTTTAAAAAAGATAACCAACCATACTCTAAAGCGATTCCAGAGGCCTCATACATCATTATTGGGCCACCTAGATGTTTAAAAGAGAGATTTCCTGTTACAAGCTTAACTACTGCAGTAAAAACAAGTTGAGTCATTGTTTTTGTTTGATACCACATCTCACTAATTGCATCTGATACCACAGAGTCTGATGTGATGATTTTTAACATTGGAGTAGATTCAGGAATAAAATATGGAACAATACCAAGCTCATAGTATGGATTTCCTGTAACTTCATCCCCTTTTATAAGTTTTTGAGTAGTTTTTATCTCTAAAATCTCTCCATCTCTTTTAATTTTAAAAACTATCTCATTACTATCTTTCTGTTTTTCAAGATAGTTTTGAAGAAACACCCAATGAGAGAATATTTCTCCATTAACAGATAGAATATAGTCACCAATTTTAAATCCTGCCTTTTGTGCAACAGATGATGGATGAACCCACCAAACAGCCATCTCATGTGAAAGGAGTGAAGATATAAAATTGGGTGGAATATTTTCAAGCTCTATTTTTTTGAGGGTAAAAAAGTCTAATAGTGGAATATTTAATCTTTCAGGACGTAAAATAGTGAGCTTTTCAATATCTTGAATATTTTTAAGTGAGTATATCTCCTCTTTGTTTTCAACCCGTTTTCCATTAATATGTGTGATTGTATCAAAGTTTTTGATTAGAAACTCTTTATCTGACTCAAAAAACATGATAAAAGAGTCTCCATAAGGAGTAACACCTATTTTTCCCTCATACTCATTTATGCTTATTTTCTCTCTACTCTCCTCTTTTGTTGGAGTTATCATAACAGAAAACTCTTTTTCACCATTATGAAGTTTCATAGAGACTGGAACTCCAGGAAATTGAGAAATTTTTCTTGAAAAATGCTCCCAATATTTAACTTTCTCTCCATTAACCTCTGTTATTGTATAGCCACTTTTAATTCCAGCAATACCAGCAGGTCCATTTTGATTAACTTGTCCAACTATTGAAGCAACATGTTGTGTTTCAAAAAGGGCAAATATGAAATATAGTAAAAAAGGAAGTAGTAGATTAAATGCTGGTCCTGCAAACATTATTAAGAATCTTTGCCAATTAGCTTTTGAGGGAAGAGAACGATGTTTATTCTCCTCTGTTACTTCAACTGTTGGATCATGTCCAAGTAGTGATACATAACCACCAATTGGTAGAAGTGAAATTGTATATCTTGTCTCTTTTCCTTGATATTTTATAATTTCTGGTCCCATTCCTATTGAGAATTTTATGACTTTTACCCCAAAAATTTTAGCGAATAGAAAATGACCAAACTCATGTACAAAAATCAAAATAGATATTAAAAGTAAAAATGCTATAATTTGCAACACTCCCTCCACAAATATCAATCTAAGATAAAGCTCTATAGCTAAAAAGTCAAATGTTTTTGTATTGATAACTACTAAAAATAGTTTTTTTTTATGTTTTTATATATTTATTTAATTTTTTATTAAAAATAGAGGTTTTTTATAATAATTAAACTGTTTTATTTTTTATTGTTAATAAAAAGTATAATATGTATAATTGTGTTTTTTTAATACTATTAATTTTATATTTATAAATAAATTATGGAAGCTCTTTTATAATTTTACCAAAAGGGAAGGCCTTTATCTCCTTTTTATTTCCAAAATCATACTCAACAAAAACTCTTCCAATTCTTTCATCAATTTCAGTTACAACCCCTTTTTTAAAAGATGTCATAACAACAACAAAAACACTATCCCCAACAGATGGAACATATTTTATTGGAATTGGAACTGTTTTAGATTTATCAATCACTTTTATTTTATTAGCAAAACCAAGAGCTAATATTTTATCATCAACAATATTAAGAATTTGCCAATGTTTGTAAATCATTCCATCTTTTTCTGCTATTGATGTTCCAATTTGATACTCTTTTTCCAAAAGATGAAATCTATTTTTTTTAGATTTATCATTTTTTTTGCCAACTCCTGCTGGATTTTCATAATCTAAATCTAAATAGCGAACTATTGGCTCTTCCTCTGTTCCTCCCTCAATTACAATTGCTCTTTGCATTCCAGAACCAGATTCCCAATGAGTTAAAATAATTGAACCAACAGTTGCTTTACACCCTTTTTTTATTGGAATTATCATACTATTTGGAATTACACTCTCTTTTTTTGTCAAATTTTCAACTTTACTTGAGTATGTTGATATCTCTTTTAAATAGCCACCATAATATATAAAACTTTGCTTATCTCCCCCTTTTGAGAACCCCTCCTCTATCCATAAAAGGGGTGGAGCTAAAACAAAATCACTAACTTCACCCTCTAAATAGTCTAATGCTGGATAATCAAAAGGGATTTTTCCATCTAAAATTAAACTACTAATCTCCATAAATCCTCCTTAATATAAAACTATAAAATACTATATGATTTTTTATCAAAAAATATATATTAATCAAAAAAGTTTTGATTCATAACTCTATTTTATGATTTTATATCAATAATGTCAAACAATGACTCAATAAATTATAAATCATGAAAAAATAATAGAATCTAAATACTTTTATTATTGATTATTCTAAATTATTCCGATAATATTTAATATTGAATTGAAAGGATATTTTATGAAAGATATCAAAGATAAAATTATAAAATTAGTTAAAAGTGGTGATATCTCTACAAAAGAGGGGTTTAATCAACTTCTTACTCAACTTATTGAAGAGAGAGATAAGTTATTTAAAACGGAAACTAATAATATACTAAATCACTCTAAAAATCTATCATCAGATAATTTTGATAAATCTGATAGCCAAAAATTAAAATATTTGGATGATAGTGAATTATATAAAGAGTTTATAAAACTTATACCTATTCCTGCATTTGAGTTTGATTTACAAGGAAAAATAACTTTTGGAAATGACTACGCTTTCTCCCTTTTTGGATATTCACAAGAGGATTTTCAAAGTGGTATAAATGTTCTTGATATTGTTGATAAAAAAGAGCATGAAAGACAAAAAATAAACATGATGAATGCAATTCAAAACTATAAATCAATGGGTAGAAAAACAAATACTTACTGTGGTGTAAAAAAAGATGGTTCTAAACTCTCTTTTGATATATACTACTCTCCAATTATAAAAAATAGTACTCTTATTGGTTTCAGAGGAATTATTATTGATAAAACTGGTGAAGAGATATATCATATTGCATTTAAAGAGAGTGAAGCTAAATTTAAAAACTATTTTGAAGAGGTTGGAATAGCTCTCTGTATTGTTGAAAGAGATGGATCTATTGAGAGCATGAATCATCTCTTTTCTGCTTTAATTGGATACTCATATAAAATATCTGAAAAAAATTATATGGTAAAAAACTCATATATTCATAAAGATGAAACAGATTCAAACTATATTTTAAATACTATTAATAATATAGAGTCAATATCTAAAAATAAAGAGTGTTTTATTTATCAATCGCTATTTAATGATGATGAAAAAGAGTATGCTGAAACGCTATTTAATGCACTTATAGATGGAAAAATAAAAAATTATCGCCTTAGTGCATCTTTAAAAAAACTTGATGGAACAAAATATTATGCAGATATATTTGCAAATGCTATATTAGATGGTGAAGGTTCTGTTTCTCAAGTTATACTATCATTTATTGATACAACTCAACAAAAAAAAGTGTCTCAAGTTTTATATCAAAAACAGGTTCAACTATATACAATTCTTGCAAATCTTCCAATTATATTATGGAGTGTTGATAATAATGGTCAATGTGATTTTATGGAGGGAAAAGCACTAAGAATTTTAGATATACACCCAAGTGATTTTATTGGAAAAAAAATATCTGATAGTGATATTTTTCAGAACACAAAGGGAGGATTAGAGTCTGCTTTAAATGGTGATACAACTCAAAGTGTTTGTAAAATAGTTGATAACTTTTTTGAAACAACATTTGTTCCAATTAAAGATTTATATGAAAGTGTTATTGGAGTGAGTGCATTAGGAATTGATATAACCGCAAGAAGAGAGCTTGAGAAATCTTTAACACGCTATATTTATGATTTAGAGGTTATAAAAGAGCAACAAGAGGAGTATAGTGCACTCATGAAATCTATTTTAGAGAGTCCTGAAGATATCATGATTTTTGCAATAAATAGAGAGTATGAGATTACACTTTTTAACAAAGTTTACTCTAATTATATCAAAAAAAGATATGGAGTTGATATCTATTATAAAATGAATCTTTTTAAAATTCCATTTTCAAAAGATGAGATGGAGCTTGTTCTCAATCATATTGAGTGGGTTTTTCTAAAAGAGGAGTCTTTTATATTTATTGATAATTATGATGATTCTGAAAATAAAAAAGATAATATCTTACAATCAAGCCTAAAAAGTGATATTTTATACTATGAAGTTAGATATCATCCTGTTAAAACAGAAGATAATAGGCTTATTGGTGTTACTTGTTTTCAAATAAACATCACAAATCAAATTATCTTGATGGATGAGATGATAAAATCAAAAGAGGAGGCAGAGATTGCAAATCAATCAAAAACTGTTTTTCTTGCGAACATGAGTCATGAGATAAGAACGCCACTAAATGCTATTCAGGGATTTTCACAACTACTTGAATCTTTAATAACAGATGACAAACAGAGATATTATATTGATTCAATAAAATCTAGTGGAAAAACACTTCTAAATCTACTTAATGATATTTTAGATTTATCAAAAATTGAGTCTAAAAAATTAGAGATACATTGGGAGGCTGTAAATATTATTGAGCTACTTCTTGATATAAAAAATACATGTTCAATTCATGCAGTTAAAAAAGGACTTTCACTCTCAATCTCAATTCAAAAAGGGTTGCCATCTGTTTTACTTTTAGATGAAACAAGAGTAAGGCAGATTCTTGGAAATCTACTCTCTAATGCAGTAAAATTCACAGAGAAAGGATTTGTTCATATTGAGGCTCAATTTGAAAATTTTAGTGATAATACAATAAATTTAACAATAAAAATTAGTGATTCAGGAATTGGAATTCCATCAAATCAACTTGAAAGAATATTTAAGCCATTTGAGCAGTATGAGAATCAGATTAATCGAAAATATGAGGGAAGTGGTTTAGGTTTAAGTATTTGTAATCAACTTGTCTCTCTTTTAAATGGTTCCATAACTGTAAATAGTAGAGTTAATGAGGGAACTATTTTTGATGTTACATTTAATAAAATAAAAATAACACAAAAAGAGCAAAAAGAGCCTATTTTTACAGATAATAAATTTATTGTTTTTAATAATGCAACAATTTTAATTGTTGAAGATTTAGATCTTAATAGAAAATTAATTAGAGAGTTTTTAGACCCATATAAAAATCTTATTGTTTTAGAGGCATATAATGGAGAAGAGGCTCTATTCATGCTCGAAAAATATGGGGAGATAGATTTAATTTTAATGGATTTAAAAATGCCCGTTATGGATGGTTTTGAAGCATTAAAACATATTAGAGCAAATGAAAACACGAAAAATATTCCTATTATAGCTTTAAGTGCTTATGCTCTAAAAACCGATTTAGACAAAATTAAAAAGTCTGGGTTTAATGAATTTATGTCGAAACCTGTAGATAAAAATGCTCTTTTAAAATTAATATCTAACTATTTAAAACATGAATATAAAGAGTTAAATGAGATTAAAGTTGATAAAAAATCTCAAAAAACTACAGATAGTGAGCAAAATATTGATGAAAATATAGTATTCTCAAAAGAGGTTTTTGATGAGCTTAAAAATCGATTTTTACCTTGGTGGAGCAGATTAATTAAAAATAGAATTGTTGATGATATTGAGAATTTTGCATTAAGTTTAAAAAAATTCTCTGAACAAAATCAGATTGCCTCTTTTAAAGATTTTGCAAATGGGCTATATTTTTATGCTAACCAATTTGATATAGAAAAAATTGATTTTATAATGAAGTTTTTTCCAAAACTTTTAAAAAAAATAGAGGATAACTTAAAATAATATAAATTTGCTAATCTATTTACACTATAAGAATTAATTTTTTATCTATTTTTATAATATGTATTATTATGTTATAAAAATACTGTAATTTTATTTTTTAGTAATATTAAATTTCTCTTTTGGTTTTTATGCTTCTATTTGATAAATTTATATTGATGATGTTTTTATCTCTTCTCTCTTTTTTTACAAATGAGATAATTTTTCATATAACTCTATTTTTAACTCTAATTTCTATTTTTTATATAAAAAACTACTACTTTAGTTTAAAAATGTTTTTAACATTTTTTTTATCAACAATTACGGTTTTTTATATTTTGAACATCTTTGAAAACACACCAACTATTGTTATTTTTTTTAATTTTATGATATATTTTTTCAAATTTTTAAATATATTAATGTTAAATGTTGCATTTATATCATCAATATCACCATATATGTGGATTGTTTTAATGTCAAAACTTAAAATAAATCATAAAATTTCACTATCTTTCTATATTCTTATTCAAACAGTTCCATACCTATTCAAACTTTTTAGAGATATATATATTATTCAGAAAATTAGAGGATTTCAGAAAAAAGATTGGTTTAAAAAAGATGGTTGGAGATTTTTTATAATTCCAATGTTCTCAAACACTTTTATTTACACCCAACAACTTATGATTCAATCAAAAGTAAAAGGAATTGAATCAATAAAAATACCAAATAGTTTTATTTTCTCTAAAAAATCCACAATTTTAACTACATTAATTATTATATTTTCAATATTTATAGTACAAATTAGTAAGCTATAGTATGTTTTACTTTTTTTTATAAAATATATTTTTTATATTTTTTTAAAACTATTTTAATACAAAAAAAATAAAAATGAATATTTCTCTAATAATAAATAATCTAAAAAAATTCAAAAAGTGTCATTCTATAGGCAATAAAAAGAAAAAATCTATGAATATCTTTCTCTGAATCTAATTTAGGAAAATACTCATAAGCTCCACCAATTGAGATTGGAATAGGATGATAGTTTAGTATAAATGAGAATCCAGGTGCAAAAACCTCCTTATAAATCATAATTGGTATAAGATCAATAAAATAGGCATAAAAAGAGGCAGAAAAATCCTCTGTTAAAGGTTTTTTATACTCAAATCCAACTGGAATTGTAAAACCTGCAAATTTCTCATCTATTTTAGCTTTCTGATTATATTGATAACCTCCTCCTAATCCCATATAAATTGTAAAATTAACACTATTACTTGATGGTAAAACAAATCGCTCTAAAACACACTCTAACTGTTCCTCATTTTTTGATATTAAAATATCTGCAAGAATTGAACCAAATTTTAGGATATCCCCTTTTAAAAAGAATATTTTCTCTTTTTGTATACTGTTTTTCTCTCTATTAATAAGATTTTGTAAAAATTTAAGTATGTTTAAAATTTCTCTACCATAAGATTTTTCAGAGATAGCTCTTGTTATCTCAAGAACTATTGGAATATCTCTATTTAAAAAATCTGAAATTTTGGAGTTTGGATTAAATTTTTCCGATATAGCTTTTATTAAATTAAAAAATTCCTCTTGATATATCTGAAATCTCCCACTTTTATCAATATTTTTATCTTTTCTTAACTCAATTCGTTGTTTTTCAATAATATCAAAAATAGGAATCAATATTTTAACATAATTTAAAAGCTCATCTTTTGGTATAAGATTCTCTAAAGCTCCTTTATTTTTCATTATTATAAACCATAAAAGAATCTCTACTTCATGTTTTTGTAAAACATTAAACTCCTCAACAAAAATCCATCTTCCTTGTGGACTATTTACAAGCTCTTGAGACAATATATTTAAAATAGATAATATTTTATTTATCTCTGAAACATCTCCATTTTTTAAAAGATAGTAATCTAAAATATCTTTTGGATGATTGCCTTTTTTAAGTTTATCAATAAAATCTAAAGAGATTTTTAAAAACACTCCATCATCACCTAAAACTGAATTTTCAGATATAGTTTGTGGAAGATTTTGAAAATCATTTTCAACTGCTGCAAGCCAAGTTGTACTAACAGAATATAGTTTTTCATCCTGATAATGCTCCAATTGCTCAAATGAGAGTGGGAATAGGGGGGCAACCCTTTTTGATTGATATAATTTTCTAAAAAATGCTGTATATAACTCCTGCCTACTTCTTTTTACAATAAAATTTGTAAATGTGGCCATAACCAATTGGGTTAAATCAGAAGTGTTGCTTTTTGGTGGAGTTATATTTTTTAATTCCAAATCATTAAATGATGAAAGTGAATCAGGCGATTTTCCAACACTTTGAACTCTATTTGTTTCAATAAATCTTGAGAATAGTATTTCAAGCTCTCTATTGTCACTTCTATTTTGAATATGATAATTTATCTCTAAAGCTTTAAAAACAGGTGCAATCTCATTTGATAGTTTGTATAACTCTGGAATAAGAGGTGTTAATCTCTCTGTAAAAACATCGAAATCCCCTTTTTTTGTTTTTATCTGAAGAGTTTTAGAGTTACTAACAGTTTCTAAAGTCTCCTGAATTTGGTATAAATCTCTGAAAAATCTATCGGTTATCTCTGTACTCTTTAAGAAATTTTTTAAAGAGATGAGATATGCTAATCTTTCAAGTCTGTTTTTTAAATCTATTTTATTCTGTTTAATATCATCAGAGTCCTTTTCAGTTTTTTTATTTTTTTCTTCTATTTTGTTTTCAGAAAAACTCTCAACTTTTTTTGAATGAATCTCTGTCTCAATAGTTGCAATCTCAATCTCCAGATTTTTAATGTAGTCATCCCTTTTTTTAATAAATTGCTTTAATGTTTTTTTATCAAATTTAAAAAAATTTGCTAAATTCAGTTCAAGAGGTTTTGATATCTCATTTAATAAAAGTTGATATTGATTTTTTACCATTCCATCAATTTTTGAAAAGGAGTACTCTCCATTTAGTTGAAAAATTTGTTGTTCTAATTTTTGGAATGTTTTTTTAATTTTTCTACTTTTTGTCTCAATCAATAAAAGAGTATCAATATGCTCAACAACTTTTTTTAAAAGTTTAAACTCAAGGTTAAGATTCTCTTTTTTTCTAATTGCATATATAAGATTTTTTAAATGATGAGACTTAAATGAGTTTTTTGATATTTTATACAAAAGATCCATTGTTGAAAAAGTATCATTATCAATATTTACTTGGAGTTTATCCTCTGGAAACTCTATTTTTTTCTCTAAATAGAGTTTTAATTGAGAAAATTCATTATAAATCTCTTTTGTAAATAGTTGATTGTCACTATTTTCATTAAGAAATAGAAGAATATCATCTCTTTTTTCTAAAATAGAGACTAACTCTGGATTTTTTAGAAGGCTATCTAAATCTATCTCTGGAATATCAAGTTTTGCAAGAAGCTCTAACTCATCAAGAATCTGCTTTTTTCGGAGTTCAATTAATTTTATTGTAAAATCATATGCACTTTCTGCTTTTAAATTAATTGAAATTGTTTGTGATAAAATTAAAAATAGTATGTAATAAAGAGATTTTTTTAACATTAAAAGCCTCCAAAAAATCACCTACTATTTATCATTGATAAAATATTTTTTCAATAGAAATAAAGATTTATTTGGAAAATAAAGTAAAAAAATATTATGTAAAAATATTAATTTTCTGAACTTTTATAGCAAAATGAGTACACTTCATTATAAATTCTACACTCTGTATTTTCTGGGCATAATTCAGTTTCAGAACATGTTTTTGAACATATTGAACCTAAAGAAAAATCAAATATACAACTTAAACCCTCTTCACAATCACGATATCCATTTGGACATGCATCTCCAATAGCACCTTTTGTAGAAATAGTTGGCTCGTTATCTAAACATATATTAAAATTTGAGTATACTTGATTACAGAAAAATCCCTCTTTTTCAGAACAAGCTACTCCAACCTCTGAACAAACTTTTGTACAAAATGAAGTTAAATCTTTTACATTATCAGTTTTACAGAATAGACCATCTCCACAAAAGCTATTTGAACAACCAGCCCCCATCTCTCCACGAACCCCTTTTACACAAATAGTATGATTACTTCTTGTTGGATCTCCACAATAAAAATTTTCACCACAATCACTATCATTATCACAGTGCATTGTACAATAAGCTTTTTCATTTCCATCAAAACCAGATAAACATAACATTGGATTGGAGCAATCTGAGTCTCCATGTTGAGAGCAATTATCTCCTAATAAACCAGATCTATTTCCTAATCCATTTGATGCAGCTCTACATAATCTTTGCCCATCAAAAGTTACAGAACAGCTAAAGTAATCACCACAAGAGAGATCACTTTCACACTCTTTTGTGCAAACAGGAACTCTTGGTGATGAGAAGTCACAAAATAACCCCTCCTCACATTGATAGCTTCCAGAGATATCACAACGCTCTCCAAAACTAGATTTTGCAGTTTTTAAACAATATCCACCAAAACATGAATTACCCAAACCACACTCTTCAGAAACTTCACAAACCCTTGTACAAATTGGTTCTGTTTCATTTATAGTTAAACAAGAATCTATTGGATTAATACACTCAAGACCACCATAAATTGCACATAACTCACCAGTTGCTCTATATTTTGGTGGCATACAATATGATATACCATCAGAGTGGTAACGACAATCATAACCTAAATAACACTCATTTTTTGATGAGCAAGTGGGAAGACATTTTGATTTTCCGCGATTCTCTATATTTTGAACACAGTTTAGTTCAGGTTGACAATCTGTTGCTCCATGAAGATCACAAGATGAACCATAACCACCAGAGTAATCACCAATATCTCTAAATCCATATCTACAAAATTTTATATCTCCATAAAGTGCTTCACAAATCATATGTGTTGGACACTCTGAATCACCATTACAAATATTTGAACAGTAGGCACCAAACTCATCATTTATACAGTATTGAGATAAACACTCAGCATCATTATAAGTTGCACAAGATTCACCAGTTCCTTTCCTCTCAATATCTGAAAAACATGAA
>DYRY01000175.1 GCA_020718465.1 Anaeromyxobacter dehalogenans
TATCGACCACTCCCTCTACACATGTTTTGGTATACGGTTAGCATATCGACCACTCACTCTACACATCTGTTGGTATAGCATTAGCATACAGACTATAAACATTTATTTCTTTTGATATAAAATTTATATTTACTATTACTATAAAAAAACATACAACTATAAAAAAAATATCATGAATATCTCTTTTTTATTAAAAGAGTATAAAGAATTAAACATAATTTACATGTAAGATTAGCATACAGAGTATTTTTAATGAACAGTTGGATGTAAAATATATTTTATTATTTAAGTTGTATAGATATGAGTAAACTATTAATCAACAGAGTGTACTTTAGGATTTGCACTACTATCACCACTTATAATATTCCATTCAGATATATTAAATGTGGCATTTGGTGATACAACTGATGATTTTCTTTGAACAATTTTATTTTCATATTCCCAATCTTTTCCTGCTCCATCAACTCCAATAACTCCATAAGAGTCAACCAGTTCACCACTTGAGTTAAAAAGGGCATACACATCATTACCATTTCCATTAACACCATTTGCTTGTGCATCTGCTGTAACTCCAAAAAGTGAATTGAAAGCACTAATATTATATACTAATACCCAAGTTCCTCCAGCAGGAATTGTTATGTTTAGAGGTTGATTAAGATGTGTATTTGTTGTGCTTCCATTTGAGTATAGCTTTAAACTCCATCCATTTAAGTCAACTGCTGATGTTGAGGCATTATATAATTCAATAAAACGGGCATTTGCAACTGTAGGGTCTGCAACTTCACTAATAAATACTCCTCTTTGGGCTACTCCCCCTTGTGTTATATTTGCAACACAAGCATCTGATGTTTGAAATGTTTGGCTACTATTATAACTTACTCCATTTTTACCACAACTGTACCAATTAGAACCATTATTGACAGAGAACTGATAGTAGTAGTAGTATGTACCAGCAGTACTAAAAGAGAGAGCTACACCATACTCATCATTTGAACCACAATCACTACAGGTTGGATTTATAACACCATCTGATGAACATTCTGGATTTGTTAATGATGAGGATGTACTCCAACAAACTCTTCCTCTAACAACACTATTGGAGGTTCCAGAGCCAGTTAATACTGAAACAAGAACTCTAGCATAAACTGTTTCACTCTGAAGAGTCTGTTTTGTATAGGTTGGATTTGGCCACTGAACTCTACACCAATCAACACTGTAAGCTAAACAGTTTCCATTGTTTAGATAGTATCCTACATCACAAGATTCACAACTATCTCCTGCATAACCATCTTCACATAAACAGTATGCCTGATTATCTTGCTCAACACAAATTCCATTTCCAGAACAGGTTACACCATCACAAGGCTCTGGATTTGCAACACAAGTTGATCCCTCTAGGTGATATCCAACAGCACAGTTTTCACAACTATCACTAATATAACCATTATCACAAATACATATAAATTCATTATCTTCAGAGTAACACACTCCATGATTTGAACAGGTTACTCCAGCACATAAATCAACAATATCTTGAACACAAGAGCCATTCTCTAAATGGTATCCAACAGAACAGCTACTACAAGATGTTCCTGTATATCCAAGGCTACAACTACAAACTCCTGTTCCAATGATTCCTTGATTACAAACTCCATTTCCACTGCATGGATCTAATGCACCACCAGGACACTCTAAACAGTTGCTTCCATAGTGATTTGGCATACAACTTTGACAAGAGCTTCCTGTAAATCCACTATTACAAACACAAACTGGATTGCTATTAACAACTGCACAAACTCCATTTCCAGAACAACCTATTCCATCACAAGGATTTGCATCTTGAATACAGTTAAGAGCACTTGCATGATAACCTACATCACAAATACAAATTGGATTACCATTTTGAACAGCACAATTACCATGGTTTGAACAAGTAACAGCTTCACAAGGATTAACCTCTTGAATACAGTTTAGACCATTTGCATAGTATCCACTATCACAAACACAAACAGGATTTGAACCAGAAACAACACAACTTCCATGACCAGAGCAGGTAACATTTTCGCAAGGATCAACATCTTTAACACAACTTAAACCATCTGCATGATATCCTGTTGAGCATATACAGGTTGCATTTCCACCACTTATTGCACATGTTCCAAATCCAGAACAGGTTACTCCCTCACATGGGTCTGATGGATTAATACAGTTGTGGTTTGAGTCGCAAGTTTGTTCTGCCAAGCAATCAGCAGTTCTTTCACATCTATTACTTTTTAAGACACAGATACCTTCAGAACAGCTTTCCCACTCATCACAAACAACATCTTTACATGGATTATCATCCTCAACACAGTTTAAACCATCTGCATGATATCCACTATTACAGAAGCAGGTTGGGCTTCCATTTGAAAGAACACAAGTTCCAAAACCAGAGCAACTTATGCCATTACATGGATTAACAGGATTTACACAGTTATGATTTGTATCACAATACTGTTCACCTATACAATCACCATTTGTATCACATTTTCCAAATTGAACTTTACAAACTCCTGCAACACAGCTTTGCCAAGAGCTACACTCAATATTTGCACAAGGATTTGTTGCAACTTCACAAATATTGTTAACACAAGTTAAGTTATCATTACAACTTCCATTAGAAAAACAAATTCCTCCCTCACTTCCCTGTGGTTTATCATTTTTTATTGGTGCTTTATCTGTTTCAGCACATCCTAAAAAGATAAAAATTGTTGTTAATACTATAAAAATAACTCTCACAATGCCCCCTTTAGTAAAAAACTCAAATCACTACTATTTTATCTAACTATAAATAAAAATCAAATTTAAAAGAGTTTTAAATTGTAAAATCTTTTAGAGTTTATTATGTTTTTTTATGTTTAGATTGATCATTATGTTTTTTTATTTAAAAAAGAAAAGTACTATTTTTATTTATTGGAGGTTTTTATGAGTGAGAAATTAAATTCGATATTCAACTCATCATTTGAAGAGTTGCTAAATGGTTATCGAGAGGATAAAAATTTTTGAAAAAGGAGTTATTTTACGCCATATTATGAGATTTTTTGAGAAAGAGAAAACATACACAGAGAAAGAGATAAGTGATATTTTAAAAAATATATATGCTGACTTTGTAACCCTAAGACGCTATTTAATTGAGTACGGTTTTTTTGATAGAGTTGCTGATGGTTCAAAATATTGGATTAAGTAATTACAAAGGTTTAACCTCTTTTGTTTTTTTAAACCACTTTACAATTTTTTTATACTCAATTTTTAGAATAGGTCTCTCTTCATTCAAAAAGAAGCGTTCAAAGTAGTTAACAACCCCTGTTTTAGGGAGATCAACTTTAACTGGAAGTGTTTTTCCTAATATATCATTTTGAAAAATAGCTCCTCCACTTGGTGCTATTTTCTTTTTTGATATATCTCTTGAAACTAAATTATCATTCATAAAACTTTCTTCTAAGGGGAGTTCACAACACTCATCATACTCCTCCATTTTTTGACTCTCCTGTTGTGAAAATGATTGACCTATACTATTCAGTATTCCTTTTGCTTGAACTTGTGGTGGAGTCATTGGTTTTGGAGTAGGGTGTGAAATTGAGCTATTTTGAGATGCTTTTGAGTATGTGTTTAAAGATGGAGCTTTTAAATAGTCAACATTTTTAACATTTCCTCTAAAATTACTAAATTTATAGCTTTCTGGAAGATAGAGAGACCAATAGAATCGATTAATTGCAATCTCAACAAGCCCTAAATCAAGTGTTAACTCGCCCTTTTTTTCAAGTTTAACATCAGAAAGCATCCAAACATACTCAACCATAAACCAATCTGATTCTCCCGATTTTGGAATAGGTAGCATTAAAGTTCCATTTTCGTTTTTAATAGGTTTTACTGCTCTACCATCAACAAAAGAGGATAAACAGACTCCCCCTTCAGGCAACTGAATAGATAGAAATGGTTTACTATTATTTCTAACTTGGAGAAGAGCCATGTGCATTATTTTTCCATCCTCTAAAACAACAGATGTATAGATTCCATTATCAGCAATTGAGACTAAAACAGGAATCTCCTCATGTCTTTTTATTTCAAGTAGAAGAGAGTAGTCTGGATTGATATGTCTAAAGGCAAATTGAGCATTAATTGAGTCGTTTTTCATAGACTTTGGTAACTCTTTAACATCCATCATTGTTAATTTTGATTGCTCTTTAACTCTTAACTCTATATTGGTTTTACCTGAAACAGAGATATAACCACTTGCTCTATCAATTCCCTCTAAAAATATCTGTGGTAGATTGCTTTCGGAATCTTTTTGGTCAATATTTTTCTCATAATGGAGTGAAAGTGTAAAATTTTTATCCACTTCATACTCTGAATAAACAGTAACAGCAGTTCCTGTATCATTTTGAACAAGGTCATAGTTTCTAATTCTATCTCCAGTAACACTCATAACTTTAGCATCTAAAACAGAGATTTTAAATGTTGTAACACCTGCCTGATATATTGAGTATTGAACTTCACTCATGCATCTAATTGTCATTTCACCAATAAAAACTGATGTAAAAACCTCTCCATAAACAATAGGGTCAACTTTTTTAACATTTTTCTGTTCAACTTTTGGTAGCCAAGAGATTATACTCTCCCCAGTTGGCAAAAAGCAGTTTATAACTGTTTCAGTTTTTGTTTCATTTGAATCTAACCCTGCACCATTGGGAATATTCCAAGTTAAACCTGTTTTGTTTATTTTGAAAGTTGATTTCGAGCTACCTGAAGATAACAATCTAAAACTATTTTTTCTCTCTTTCGATTGAAATGGGATATAAAATTGAATAGATATTGGAAAAATCCCCTTTTTGTCTATTAAAAAACTATAAGAGCCTTTAATTTGAGGTAAAGAGCCATCTTTTAACTCTGTTGATACCACTATTGCATCATTTTGTAGAAGTGGAATAGTAATCCAATCATTACTATATGTCTCAATATTAACACTCATATTTATCAGAATCTCACTATCTCCAATAATTCCATCATAAACCAAATTTTTAATAGAGTATGAAATTGGAGGTTTTTCTACATTTTTTTCCCAATGAAAAAACTCTTTAACCCTCTCTAAAGGGAGATTAATAACACACTCATCTTGTAGAATTGTATCAGCTTTCTTCATAATCACCACCATATAAAATAATCTCAACAGATATGATATCACTTTATTGATTGTAAATCAAAATAATAGAGTTTTTTCTGTTTTATTTAATAAAAGATCCGTTTTTTCTGTTTTTCTGGGTAAGATTTTATTTTTGTAATTTATAATACATTTTTATTTTCATTTTTTATTTTTTCGATTTCATCAAGTGTAAGCCCT
>DYRY01000030.1:0-4385 GCA_020718465.1 Anaeromyxobacter dehalogenans
TTAAAATATAACAACTCAATTAAATAAAATTGATATTATTGAGTTTTACAAGAAATATATAATAAAAAAGTTTTAACAAAAAAGAGGCTATAACGCAATAAAAAAGAGCGTTTTTAATAATGATTAAATTTAAAATAAAAAAAACTTATTTTTTATCTATTGATTATTAGTTTATTATGATTATATTAAAAAAGTACTATTTTTATGGAGAGATTATGGGTTTACTTCAATCACTTTTTGGAAAAAAAGAGAGTAATCAAGAGAGTAATACAGTAGAGAAAAAAGTTGAAACTGTTGTTGAGAAAATAAAACCAAAAAATCTAACAGATCAGGATATGGAACAAGTAATAAAAGATAGCTCTATTCCTGTTTTGGTTGACTGTTGGGCTCCTTGGTGTGTTCCTTGTCAAAGAGTTGCACCTATTATTGATGCTCTTGCTGAGGAGTATAAAGATAGAGTGCTAATATCAAAATTAAACACAGAGCAAAACAGAAAAATGTCATCAAAATATCAAATAAGATCTATTCCAAGCATTTTATTTTTTAAAGATGGAAAATTGATTCATATTATGGTTGGAGCTGCATCAAAAAGAGATCTTCAAAAAGAGATTGACTCTGTTTTACTGAAATAGGCATAATTTTAATAATTCATTATTTATAGTAATTAAGCAGTTAAATTATATTTTCTTCTATCTTTTTATATAAAAGATAATTATGAGTTTTTAGATCTGTTTTTTTTATATAAAAGATATTTATGCTATTTTTCAAGAGTTCCAAAAGAGTTAAAAAGTTCTCCTGATAACTCTGGAAAACTATCTTTTTGCTGTTTGTTTCTCCAAAACATTTTTGTATTTAGAGATTTTTTAACATTTTTCTCTGTTAAAAACTCCACTTTTTGATTTTTTAGATTCATTTGATTAATTACTATACTATTTTTAGTATAGTAGTAAAAATTGATAGTCTCTTCTTTATCAACATCGATCACAATACCAACTGTTGTTAAAATATCATCTGCTTTGTTATTTTTATTTCTATCATAAGTGTTATCAAAAAAGATAATATCCCCTTTTTTAGGATTCCCATTTTTAAACAGTTTTCCATTCTCTTTAAAATATTGATGCATCAATCCTGCAATTGTAAGCCATTTTCCATCACTATCTTTTTTTTCACGAGGATTTGTTATATCAATATCCTCTTTAAGATATACCATTTTTACAAATCCTGTTGCATGTGCACTCCAATCATCACTTTTAGGAATATCTTTTCCTTCAAAAGAGGAGGCAAAATTGATAATTTTATCTCTGAAACCTTTACCAACTCCATTTTTGTTTGATTTTGTTTGATTTGAGTCAATTATAATACTGTTTTTTTGAGATAAAATATAGATCATTGGTAAAGTAATAAGTAGTGCAACAACTATTGCAGATATTATTATGATTTTTTTTGAAGAGCTCTCAAGTGATATCTCTACTCCTTTTTCAGGTTTTAAATCTTTAGGAAAAAGTTCTGAAGAGATATCTGACTCCTCCCAGTTAACAGAAAAAGTTTCAATAGATTCTGATTTTCCTTTATATTTAACAGAACCTAATGGTAATGTTTTTATTATTTTAAATGGTTGAATTTTCTCTAATGTTTGTTTTGATATTGTTATAGATTCTGGCTCTGTTCCAGACTCAATTCTTGCTGCAAGATTAACTGTATCTCCAAAAACATCACTATTTTCAACAATTGCCTCTCCTGTATGAAGTCCAATTCGAACTCTAATAGGCTCTTTTGATGTTTCATTAAATTTTTTTAATGCCCTTTGCATCTCAATTGCAGCAGCAGTTGCATATAGAGGTATATCAAAGCGAGCCATTATTGCATCACCAATTGTTTTTATAATAACCCCTCGATATTGTTCAACTATTGGAAAAAGAACTCTATTATGTTTTTCAATTAATAAACGCCCCTTAATATCACCATGTTTTTCAAAATATACTGTTGAATCTTTAAGGTCTGTAAACATAACAGTTATAACTCTTCTCTCTTTTTTTGAAATTGAATCAGACATAATTTACCATTTTTAAACCCAACGAAGTATATCAAATTTTCGCTTAAATGAAAATAGTTATTTTTTTGTTTATAAAAATTTATAAAACACTTAAATTTATTAAATTTATTAAATTTATTGAAATATTATTATAATATCTTGACATTTTTAATGTTTAATTTATAAAACTTAATTTTAAGGAGGTTTTTTTGGAGATAAAGATTCTATCTTTTGGATTTTTTAAAGAGAAAAATTTTAAAGAGATATATTTAGAGTATGAAAAAAGGATAAAAAAATACTACTCAATATCACTTATAGAGTTAAAAGAGTATCCTTTAAAAAAAGGGGAGTCTTTTGATATTGCACTTGATAAAGAGTATAATATAATTTTATCACACATCAAAGATGGTGATGCTGTTTATATTTTATCAGAACATGGTGATAATTGGGATAGTATAAAATTTAAAGAGAGAGTTTTTTCTCATGTTCATAAATCTCAAAATATTCTATTTGTTATAGGAAGTGCACATGGTGTTTCAAAAAAACTAAAAGATAATTATACTTTTTTATCTTTATCAAAAATGACTTTTCCTCACTTAATGGCAAGAGTTTTATTAATTGAACAGATTTATCGTGCAGTTACAATGGAAAAAGGAATATTATATCATAAGTAGTTTGTTTATTTAAAAAGAAAAAACATTTTCTTTTGTTTATAGCAGATTTAATTTTTAAAGGATATTTTATGAGTAAACTTATGATAAAGAATATGGATGATGTTGATATACAACAAGTTGCTTTATTAAGTAGTAAATTATTTAAGCAAGAGGGATGGGATAGAGAGGCATTTGAGAAAGAGCTTGACAATCCAATTTCAAGAGCAATAGTTTTAAAGGATGGTTTTAGTCTGGTTGGTTTTTATGTTGCTTGGATTATTGCAGATGAGATTGAGTTAGCATCAATTGCAGTTGATTCCCAATTTAGAGGTAAAGGATTTGCACAGATACTAATTGATGATTTAGTTGAATATGCTTTAAAAATAGCATCAAAAACAATATTTTTAGAGGTAAGAGAGAGTAATGAGAGAGCAATATCATTTTACAAGAAAAATGGTTTTAAATATCTTTCAACAAGAAAAAGCTACTATATTGATGGTGAAAATGCAACTATTTTCCAAAAAAATCTCTAAAAATTAATATTTCCTTTTGATTAAAAAGCAAAAATATAATAGATTAATATTAATATTGCCTTTATTATTGACAATAAATTAAGTACTATATTATCATGTATACTTATTATGTTTAATGGATTGGATTACAATGAGAATAAGAGTAGGAACATTCAACTTAATGAACTTTGTTTCACCAGAAACAGATTTTTATAATGATTTACCATACTCACAAGAGGAGTTTGATAAAAAACTATCTTGGAGTTTAAAACAACTTGAAAAAATGAGTTGTGATTTTATTGGATTTCAAGAGATTTTTGATGAAAATCTTTTTATTGAGTTTATAAAAAAATATCCCCCACTCTCAAATGCTACAATTATGGCTCCAAATGCAAATGGAAAAGGACCAGTTGTTGGTTTTGCAACTAATCTAAAACTTCTAAAAACTCCAGAAGTGATATCAGAGTTTCCTGCTGACTCAATCCTATCTTTTAATAATCAAGATATTCCAATAAATAGATTTACACGACCTGTTTTAAAAGTTGATGTAGAGCTTCCAAATGGAACTCCTTGTACAATTTTTATTGCTCACTTAAAATCAAAAAGACCAATGATTCAATATGGAAAATCGGGAGCATTTCACTACTCACTTGGAAAAGCAAAAGCTCTTTTAGTTCGAGCATCAGAATCTTTAGCTTTACGGTCCTTAATTATTAATGAGTTGAAAAATAGTGAAAAACCTCTAATTTTAATTGGTGATTTAAATGATTCTGGAGATTCTGTTACATCTGAAATTATCTCTGGAACTGAACCTTGGCCCGATTTACCAAAAGAGCAAAAAAAGAGAATTTGGGATACTCTTCTTTATAATACCTATGATATCCAACTTCAAAATACAACAAGGGATGTATTTTTTAGCCATATTCACAATCACAAATATGAAACATTAGATCATATAATGGTTTCTCAGGAGTTTTATATACACAATCCAAATAGGATTGGAAAAGTTGAGTATCTTCACTTTTATAATGATCATCTTATTGATTCAATGTTGATAACTCCTGAAAATCCAAGAGTTTTTTCTGATCATGGTCAACTTGTTGTTCAAATTAAACTAAAATAATCTTTTTTTTGTTATAAAAAATAGAAAAATCACTAAAATAATCTTTTTTTTGTTATAAAAAATAG
>DYRY01000030.1:4485-22802 GCA_020718465.1 Anaeromyxobacter dehalogenans
AATCTTTTTTTTGTTATAAAAAATAGTTGTGATTTTTTAAATATTATATCTTTTTCTAGCAGAATTAACTATTTTACTTAAAAGAGTGGTAAAATTAATTCCTTTTAAAGATGCCATAATAGGTAAATCGGAGTGAGAGAAATGAAGTCCTGGAAGAGGATTTATCTCTATAAAATTTGCATTACCATTCTCATCCAATCTAACATCAACTCTTCCACCATCTTTACACTCAAGAGCTTTATAGGCATCAAGGGCAACTTTTATAGCTTTTTGTGCATCCTCATCTTCGGATAATTCATAACGAACTTTCTCCTCAGAGTACTCTTTTGCTTCATAAGTATAAACACCACCATGGCTTTTATCCATAATAAAAACCTCCATACAAGCAACAACCTCTGTATCTTTTCCTGTTCCAACAAAACCAACAGTAAACTCTCTTCCTGGTAGATATCTCTCCACAAGAGCAGGTTGATCAAACTCATCAATAACATAAAGACAAGATTTTTTAAGCTGTTCAAAACTCTCTACTTTTGAATCTGGATGAATCCCTTTACTTGTTCCCTCTGCAATTGGTTTTACAAAAAGTGGGTATTCTAAATTAATACTATCAATATCCTCCTTTTTTGATACAACTGCAAATTTTGGTGTTGGAATCTGGTAGTGAATTAAAATCTGTTTACAAATTGCTTTATGCATTGCAACAGATAAAAGTAGAGGGTGTGAAAAAACACAAGGAATTTGATATGCCATTAAAAGTGCAGGAATTTGACTCTCTCTACCATAACCAAATCTACCCTCAGCAATATTAAAAATCAAATCCCAACGCTTTCCCTTACTTAAAGCATCAACAAGTGCAAATATATGGCCAACTCTATCTGTCTCATAACCAAGCTCTTGAAGAGCTCTCTCTATCTCTTCAATAGTTTCCTCTCTATCAAATTCAGCTGCCTCTTCAGGTGAAAGACCCATTTTAATATACTCAGATTTTAAATCAAAAGTAAGCCCGATTTTCATTGTAACTCCTTATAAAATAGGATGTTTTTAAAATTATTTTGAGGATTTAAAGGATTTTTTGTGATGGTTTTAGAGGGAGGTTCATCATCTATAACTAAAAAATCTGGAGGCTCTTCCTTCATGTAAAACCATAAAAAATTAGAAATTAAATAAACTCTTTTTGAAAAAAAATCAAGTGTTTTTTTTATTTATAAAAAATATTTTTAGAAACTATATTTATATATAAAAGAGTTGACAAAAAGAGAGAAAAAAAGTAGAAGTTATGAATTTAATAGGGGAAAATATTGTTTTTACCAGAGACAAAAAAAGAGATTGAATCTCTTAAATGGGATAGAGTTGATATTATATTTGTTACAGGTGATGCCTATATTGATTCTCCATATAATGGAGTTGCAATTTTAGGAAAACTACTTATTAAAAATGGTTTTAAAGTTGCAGTTATCTCTCAACCAGAGATTGACTCTTCTGATGATATAATGAGATTTGGAGAACCAACCCTTTTTTGGGGAGTTACAGCTGGAATGGTTGATTCAATGGTTGCAAACTATACAGCTTCATTTAAAAAGCGAAATAGAGATGATTTAACTCCTGGTGGAGTTAATAATCGTCGTCCTGATAGAGCATCAATTGTATATACAAATCTTATACGAAGATATTTTAAAAATAGTGTCCCAATTGTTTTAGGAGGAGTTGAGGCAAGCTTGAGAAGAGTTGCACATTATGATGTTTGGAAAAATGAGATAAAAAAATCGATTCTTTTTGATGCTAAAGGGGATTATCTTGTTTATGGAATGGGTGAAAAAACAGTTTTAGAGATTGCAAATTCTCTTAAAAATAAAAAATCATTAAAAACAGTGAGAGGATTGTGTTATATCTCTAAAGAGATTCCTGAAAACTATATTGAGCTTCCATCTTTTGATAATGTATTAAAGGATAAAAAAATATTTTATGAGATGTTCTCTACTTTTTATGAAAATAGTGATCCAATAACTGCAAAAGGGTTAGCTCAAAAACATGATGAAACTCGATTTTTAGTTCAAAACCCCCCTCAATATTATGAGACACAAAGTGAGCTCGATTCATACTATGACTCTCTTGATTATGAGTATGATTTACATCCAAATGAGAAAAAAATGGGTTCAGTTAAGGCTTTGGACACAATAAAATCATCAATAACAACACATAGAGGATGTTTTGGTGAGTGTAATTTCTGTTCAATTGCAATTCATCAAGGGAGAAAAATTAGAGAGCGTTCAGAAGAGTCAATTTTAAAAGAGGTGGATATTTTAGTAAAACATAGAGGTTTTAATGGATATATCTTTGATGTTGGGGGGGCAACTGCAAATATGTATGGAATGAGTTGTTCTAAGGCAGAAAAACATGGAGTTTGTAAAGATAAAAGATGTATTTATCCAAAAATATGTCCATCTCTTAAAGTAAATCATGAAAAGCAGATATCTTTACTACAAAAAATCAGAAAAAATCGAAAAATTAAAAAAGTTTTTATATCCTCTGGGATTAGATATGATTTAATTGTAAATGATAAAGTAAATGGAGAGAGTTATTTAAAAGATATTTTGGAACACCACATCTCTGGGCAAATGAAAATAGCCCCAGAGCATACAGGTAAAAATGTTTTAGATTGCATGGGTAAACCTAATAAAAAAACTCTATTAGAGTTTTTATCAATGTTTTATAGAATTAATCAAAAATTAGAGAAGAAACTATTTTTAAGTTACTATTTTATGACATCTCACCCTAACTCTACAATTAATGACCAAAAAGAGTTTATAAATGATTTAAAAAACATTTTAAAATATAGACCAGAACAAGTTCAAATTTTTACTCCAACCCCTTCAACTTGGTCAACACTTTTTTACTACACAGAGTATGATTATAAAAATAATATTCCTATTTTTGTGCAAAAAAATAGAGATAAAAAAGAGAAAGAGAAATTTGATACAATCTCATTAATATCATAAAATATTAATCTCCTATTTTAATGTAAGAAATCTTTCAATCAAAATACTCTAAAAATGAATTGTGTTGTTTATGTTTTAATATTAAATCTTTGATTTTGTTCCTATTTTAAATTAAAAACTCCCTTAAAATCAGGAGAAAAGCAACACTATTTTCTCTATTTTGTTACTTTTAATTTCATCAAAAACCATTTAAAATGTTCATATACAAAGGTTGAATGGAATATTATAATTTTTGGATTTTAAAATAACTCTAAATGTGAATTATATTTGACAAAAAAAAAATAAATGATAAAACCTTTTGTGAACTTTGAAAAGGGAATGGAGTGGAGATTCAGATTAATGCAGTTGCAAAAAAGTTCATATTCAAAGCACCAATTTCAGGAACAATTAACATAAAACTTCCTTGGGGTTGTATTATGGAGGATGTTGTTTCTGAAAAATTTCTTGAGGCTTTAAGAGATATCAGTTTTGATGGTGTAAAAATTGAGGGATATGTTTCTGTTAATGGAAAATATCACTATTTATAATAGAGTTTTATTAATTTTTAGGAGGAAGAGATGAATGGGAAAGCTGGAATTGGAGTAGCTATTGGAATTATTATTTTGATAGTATCACTTGTTATAACAATAAAAAGTTGTAGTTCAAATGAAAAACAAGATGTTAAATGGGAAACAGTTAAAGACTAAATGAGTTAATTATGATTATTTATCAAACTAAAACAACTATTTTCTAACAGATATTAAGGATTTTTATGGAAAAATTAGAAAATAAAACAAAAAAAAGATTTACACCTCTCTATCTTTTAATAGGAGTTGGATTGATTGGTGTTATTGTGTTTTTATCATATAATACATATCAAATTTTTCTAAAAGATAAAGAAAAAAAAGAGTTTTCGGTTGAAGGAATTAAAAAACTTTTAAAATTAGCATCAATTAGAGTTGAGGTAGAGGATATTGTAGTTAAAGAAAAAGAAAAATTAAAGGGATTATTTAAATTTAAGGGAGTTGTTGAATTAGGAGTTGATTTAGACAAACTTGAATATGAGATTTTAAATACAGAAAGTAGAGCTATATTTATTAAATTACCTCAAATAGAGGCTATTTTTCATAAAATTGATGGAGAACGCTCTACTCAAAGAGTTGAAGAAACTGAATCTTGGTATCAACGTAGTGCAAGTGAATCTCAAAAAAATAATTTTGTTACTGAAGCCTATGTAAATGGTGAAAAACAGATATTAGAGGATGTTTTAAAAGATGATTTTGTATTAAAACAAACAAAAAAACAGACAGAGATGCTTCTTGTTAATTTTTACAAAAAATCTGATTGGAAAGTTCAATTTAAAAGAGGAGTTATAGGTGATGATAGAAATCTAACACAAACAAAAGATGTTGAAAAAAGATAGATTTTGAGGAGATAGAATGAGAAATTTAATAATAATTATATTACTCCTTATAGTTGGAGGGATTTACTATTTTCGTGGAACAATTAACTATGAATCTCATGATGTAGTTCTTGATGATATTAAAAATATTGGAAAACTATATCTTTTAAAACAATCTTTTGCAGAAATTAGAGATGGAAGTTATGATAGTGCAAAAGCAACATATACAATAAAAGGATATGCCTATTACTATTTAGATTTTGAAAAAATTGAGATAAAAAAAATTGCTAAAAAAGAGAATACACAAGAAAATAATAGTGAAAAAGTTGATATTATTTTAAGTGGTATAAATTTTGAATATAAAACAGACCAATCAAAAGTAAAACTATTTACAGCTGATGATGATTTTTTCTCTTTTAGTCAAGATAAATACGCAGAAATAGAGAAAGATGTTAGAAAAATGTCAGATGAATATTTCGCAAACAAAGCGAAAGAGGATAAGTATATAAGTAGAGCTAAAAAATATGCAGAGGAGTTTATAAACGATTATTTTTCTATCTTAGATATTGAAATTAATAGTATTACTTGGAAAGACTCAATTGTTGAAGGTTAATTCTATTTTTGGAGAAAAATTATGAAAAAAACTGTTATTAGTAGTTTAAAAATTCTGTTGTTTCTTATGTTTTCTATTTTTATATCATCATGTTCCAGCCCTGAATCACTATATGAGGATGGAATGGAGGAGTATAATGATGGAGAGTTTGAAGATGCTCTTGAAAAATTTGAAAAAGCTGCAAAAAAAAACAATTCAAAAGCAATGTTAATGCTTGGAAGTATGTATAAAGATGGAAAAGGCGTTACTCAATCATATGATAATTCAATTATTTGGTATGAAAGAGCTGAGCAAAAGGGCGAAAACATAACAAAAAAACTCAATGAATTATATAAAGAGTATGCTAAAATTCATGAACAAACAAAATCATACGAAAAAGCATTATCTCTATTTTCAAAAGCAAGTTACAGAAATGATTTTGAAGCAACAAATAAAATTGGAGAATATTATCAATATGGTAAGGGAGTTTCATATAACTATGAAACAGCTTTTAAGTACTATGAAAAGGCTGCTGATGGTGGAAATTTAAAAGCTAGTAGAAATATTGGATATCTTTACTATTATGGTTTTGGAGTTACACAAGATTACAAAAAAGCAGCAGAGTATTATCAAAAAGCCTTTTCTGATTAAAAACATCAAGTTTTCATTTCAAACTCTACATTATTCTAGATTTTCCATATTGATAATTATCAAAATCTAAGTTATATTTTAGTTATGTAGAGAGGAAGATGTTGTGGGAGCTTTTGCTGAATTATTAGATGAAATAGAATTTGAAGGTTTCCAAAAAGGTTTAGAAAAAAAATCTCTCAAAATTGAATTGTTTTTGGTAAAAAACTGTTTTAATTGAATTTTTTTTTTAATTATGTAATACTAAATCTGCGTTGATGTTTTTATAAATTAGTTTGAGGAATCTATGGAGCTTCGTAATTCTCTTTTTGAAATTTTAAATAGTTCAGAGATTAATGAAAAAGAGGATATTTTAAAAAAAATACTCCTTTTTTTGGAAAAAGAGGTAAACTTAACAACTGCTATTGCTATTCAGGATGAGAATGGCTCCGAAATTTTTTATCTAAATGAATTAATGGAGCTTCTCTCAAAAAAATATCATATATACCCATTAAAAAATATAGATAAATTTGATAAAATCTCCGATTTAAGTGGTTTTTCTGGATACTCATTTTTTCAGCAAGAGGGAGATTTTTACCAATATTCACTTGAGTTTCGTTCTCGTATTTTTGGTCATATAATTTTTTATATCCCAAACCAAGATTTAAAAATTTTAAAAAATTTAGGTAAATTGGTTATTGATATCTCTTTTTTATTAGATTATTGGGAGATGCAGGATTTAAATCAAAATGCAATTGAAAATCTTGTTGAGTCAAATAGAAATCTTGCAAAAATAGAGACCGATTTGATTGAAAGAAATCATAAACTTTTTTATCTAACAGATGGCAATCAAGATTTTGGAACAATCACACTTCAACCAAACTACACTATATCTGAAATAAACCCATATTTGAAAAATATATTGGGGTTTAAAGAGGACTTGTTGAAATTAACAGATTATTTCTCTCAAGAGGAGTACTCATCTCTTCAATTTACAGCATTTTTAAATAAAATTTCACAAAAAAATTCAACTGCTGTAACAACACTACAACTTGTTTCAACAGAGTCTCAACCTTATGTTTTTAAGGTCTCCGGAGCTTTTTTACCAGAGAGTCAAAACTATTTTTTAAAATTTTACAATATAACATCAGAAACTCAAATAGCAAAAAAATTCTCTAAACTTCAGGCAAAATTTGATATGCTTTTAGAGTCTCAAACAAAGGGAACTGTTGATAGCTATATTGGAATACTAAAGGGTGCTTTAAAGTTTTTTGAAAATAAAGATGAGGATTTTGGATATCATCTTGAGAGAGTTTCCGAGTACTCCTCTGTAATGGTTAACTATCTTTATGAACATAATCTTTTTAGTAATATTGTAGACCAAGAGTATGTTAAAGTTATGCCTGATATGGCAATATTACATGATGTTGGTATGTTATCTGTTAAAGAATCAATTCTATTTAAAGACTCTAAATTAACAAAAGAGGAGTATGAACAGGTTAAAAAACATGTTTTAACTGCAGCAACAATATTTGATGAGTTAATTGCAATTTTTCCAGATTCAAAACTCCTAAAAATAGGAAAAGAGATTGTTCTTGGGCATCATGAAAGATATGATGGCTCTGGATATCCATATCATTTAAAAGGACACCAAATACCATTATCAGCTAGAATTGTTGCCTTTGCAGATATTTTTGATGGTTTAACAACTGATAGAATTTATAAAAAAGGGCTTCCATTAGATCTTGCAAGATTGATGATTGTTGACTATAAAGGAAAAATGATAGACCCACTAATTGTTGATATATACCTAAAAACAGAGGATAAATTTGCCTCTATTTTTGAAAAATATAAAAACTAAAAAATTTATAGATTTTTTTTAGATTTAAATAGGGAAAAATGAACAAAAACAGAATCTACCTATATTTGATTCCTCTTTTTATTCTAGAGTTTATTTTTTTAGTTCGTGGAAGCAAAGTTTTAGCTTTAGCAATGATTTTTTTTACTTTTTCAATTCCATATATTATTCTTTTTATAAAAAAATATGATATGGATAATGCAAAACCTGATAAATCTTTAAAAATCTCTCCCATACTAAAAGAGATATATCAAGAGATGAGTTTAGCTGAAAAAACTGCTAAAAAATATGGACTTCCAGAGAGTTTTTCACAAAAAATAGAGCTCTCGAAAGAGAGTATAAAAAAAACTGTTGAACAGTATCATTTTATAATAGATAATTATGGAGTAGAACGAGCAAAAGATAATCTATTGAGAATTGAGGGACAACTAAATTCACTTAAAGAGACTCTTGAAAAAATGAATGACTATTTTTTAAAAATCTACATTGCATCAGACTATGCAGGGGAGATATCACCAGAACTTGATGAGATTTTAGAGCAACTTAATGCCTCTTTATCACTAAAAGAGATTTAATTAAACTATTTAATAAAAAAACAAAAATCTCTTTATTTCTTAAAGTAAAAAAATATTTTTAATTATTTTTTTTAATAAAAAAATGAGTTATATTTATGAATATTAAAATTATAATAATTTTTAGTTTGATATCTTTACTTTCAAGTTGCCATCTTTTTAAACAAGAGGAGAAAAAAGAGAGAAAAATAGAGGTTGTAGAGCTTTATAAAACTCAAATGGAGAAAGCTAATTTGGCCAGAGAGTATTGGTCTAAAAGAGATAGTTTTGAAAATTTAGAGAAAGCAATAGATTTATGGGAAGAGAGTCTTCTTGATCTTCCTGAAAATAGAAGAACAAAAATAGAGTTAGAGTTATCAAAAGCCTACTTTTTATACACTCAATTTCCCAATAGTGTTCAAAAAGATAGAGATAGTAGAGCTCTTTTTGATAAAGGTAGAAACTATGCCTATAAAGCTCTTCTAAAAACTGTTCCTGAATTTCAAAAACAGGCAACATATATGAGTCAAATCTATGAGATAGCAAAATATATAACTATAGATGGATTTGAAGCAGCAAAATTATATACAATTCATCATTTTTTTCATACAAATCAGAGTGGAATACATTTTTTAATAGCCTATAAAGATGATTTAGTTGCCCTTTTTGAAAGATTAATTGAGCTCTCTCCAAATAGTGCTGATATTTGGTGTTATTATGGAGTTTATCTTTCATTGACACCATCTTTTGGTGAAAATAGTATTGAAAAAGCAAAAAAGATATTTGAAAAATCAAAATCTCTCTCTCCAGACTCAATTCTTTCATACTATTGGGAAAATATAACTATAAATAGTGCCTCTAAAGAGATTTTTAGTGAAATTTTAAAAAAATATTGGAAAAAAACACCAGAAAATCTAATATTACAAAAAAAAATAGAGGAAATATTAAAAAGATAAATATAAAACAAAATAAACTAAACTATTTTTTTATAAAAATTTAAAATAAAATCAACTCTTTTTAGTAAAAAACAGTTTTATTTAAATAAAAAATATAGTAATCTGTTTTATTGATAATATTTTTGTTGAGAAAAATATTTTTTTATTTTAAAATGCCTTGATTTACTTGGAGGGTTTTTCATGATTCGAATCTACACAATTTTAGCCCTTTTTCTCTCTTTGACACTGTTTGCCCAAAAAGAGAGCTCCTTTAAAGAGGCACAAAAGAAAACTGAGGTTAAATTAAAACTAAAAGCAGATGACAAAGAGAAAGATGAAGCTAAGAAAAAAGCTTTAGAAAAAATTAAGCAACGGGAGAGACAGAGAGTTAATATCTACACTCTCACAGATGAAGATATTGCTGAGATAGAAAAAAAAGAGAAAGAGATTAATGAGAAAAATCAGCAACAGATTGATCTTCTTGAGGGAATGTTAAAAAAATATGCAGACCTTCCAGATGATACAAAAGCAGAAAGAATGTTTATGCTATCGGAATATAAGTGGGATATTGCAAAATATCGTTATTTAAGAGAGAGAAAAGAGTATGAACAAAAAATGGATCTTTGTATGGAGGATGAAAAAATTAAATGTCCTGAAAAAGAACCAATGGCAGACTACTCTGAATCTATAAAGATATATAAAGATATTTTAAAACTTCTTCCAAGATATAGTAGAATGGATGAGGTTGTTTTCTATTTAGGCTATGGTTTACAACAAGCAGGAAAACCAACAGAGGCTGTATCCTATTTTCAAAGAATTATACAAAAATATACTGAAAGTAGATATGTTCCAAATGCCTATCTTGCTTTAGGTGAATTCTTTTTTGAAAATAACTCATTTATTGCAGCAAAAAAGAACTATGAGAAAGTTCTTGAAAATAAAGATAGTGATGTTTATGATTTAGCTATGTATAAAATGGCATGGACACACTATAACTTAGGAGTATCTCAAGATAAAGAGTCTAAACTTAAAGATTTAGATAAAGCTGTTGAGTATTTTAAATACTCTATTGAACAAGCAAAACAGGCTATGTCATTTAAAGATCAAGCTAAAAATGACCTTATTCTTGTTTTAAGTGAATATGATGATGCCTTTTTACAAGTAAAAAACTACTTTTATAAACTTGGTGGAAAAGATGAATCAATAAAAAGATTAAATAATCTTAATGAGCTACTTCTTGCTCAAGGTAAAGATGAGGCAGTTGTTGAGGTTACAAGATATCTTATTGATGATGAACCAAATGGAAAAAGAGTTCCAGAGTATTATGCAATTATTCTTGAATCTGAGTTAAGGCTTAATAAAGGAACAGAGGATAAAATATATCGTGAAGTTATAGATTTCTTTGCTCCAGATGCAACTTGGATTCTTGCAAATAAAGATAAAGATTATGGAAAAGAGGGTTATGAGTTTGCCAGAAAAACACTTCAAAATAGAGCAGTTGTTGTTCATGAAAGTGGTCAAAAGTGTGATCTTAAAAACAAAAAAGAGAAATGTAATAAAAAAGAGTTATATCTAAAAGCAGGAGAGCTTTATCGTGAATATATTGATAAATATCCTGAAAGTAATGAGGCTTATGAGGATAGTTTTTACTATGCAGAGATTCTTTTCTATCATAAAGAGGATTGGAAACAGGCAGCTGACTATTATGAGAAAGTTTTTAAAAATGAGAGTGCAAGAGACTATTTTGCTGATGCCGCATTTGGTATGATTTTAGCTCTTGAAAAATTGATGAAAGACGAGATTCAACGTCTTCAAGAGGGAAAAGTTAATATTGAGGAATCAAAAGCGGCTGGAGCTCTTGTAAAACAGGATAAATTAGAGTTTACATCTCTTCAAAGACAGTATCTTTTAGCTTGTGATACTTATATTAAAGTTGTAAAAGATGATAAAGAGAAACCAAAAGTTCACTATGGTGCAGCTCGTTTATATTATGAAAAGGGGCACTATGATGAAGCAATCACACGTTTTCAGGAGATTATAAAACTCTATAAGGGTACACAATTTGCATCTCTTGCTGGAAACCTTATTCTTGATACCTATAATCGCCTAAGAAATTTTAGAGAGATTGAGAATTGGTCTGAAATTCTTTTAAAAAATAAAGATTTCACATACAACAGCAAAGAGAAGTTAGTAACATTTGTTAGACAATCTATTCTTAAACAGGGTGAAGAGGCCTCTTTAACTACAAAATATCATGAATCAGCAGAACACTTTTTAAGATTAGCAGCTGACTCCCGTTTTAAAAATGATATGGAGGTTGCACCTGATGCACTTATGAAAGCTGCTGCTGCTTATGGTTTTGCAAAAGATGAAAGCTCTGCAAACTCTGTTTTAAACAGATTAGTTCAACTTTATCCTAAATCCCCCTTGGCAGCAGAGTCTCTTTTCAATTTAGGTAATGTTCATAGCCTAAGAGCAAAATTTAAAGAGGCAGCAGACTATTTTGCAAAACTGGAGGTATATCCTGAGAATCAAATCTATACAGCAGATGCTCTTTTTAACTCAATAAATCTTTATGGAGCAATTGGAGATACAACAAATGCAATGAGACTTATTGATGTTTATCTTAAAATATATGAAAAATCTAAAGATCCAGAGCGTTTGAAAGATATTGAGGTTTTAAAACTTAAAAGAGGTGATATTTTTGAGTTTAACAAAGATTTAAAAAAGGCTAATGAGGCTTATCAAACCTATATAAATCTCTATCCAGAAAAAACAGATAAAATCATTGAGCTTTATATTAGAAGTGGAAAAAACTTAATTGCAGAAAAATCTGTTGCTGATGGTGAGAAACTATTTGATAAAGCTTTGGATGTTTTTAGAAAAAAATATCAAAAATGCTCAATGGAACAAGATAAGCAGGATAAGAAGAAAAAAGTTGAAGTTTGTAACGTTGAAAATAGTCAAGCAAAAGCTGGTTCAAATGAAGAGGTTGAGTTTATTCGTTCAAAAAATCTTGTTGCGGAGATACTTTTTAATCGTGCAGATAAAGATTATCAAAAATATATTCAACTTTCTCAAAATATTATAAAAACACCAAGCTATAAATCTGGAACAGCAGTTGAGAGAAAAATGCAACGTGATATTAAAGAGATGGTAAAACTTCTTCCTGAAGTTAGAAAACAGTTTGATACTGTTTTAAACTATGAATCACCTATTTGGTCTGTTGCATCCTCCTATAGATTAGGTGAGATTCCACATATTTTTGCAGAGACTTTATTTAAAGCACCACTTCCACAAGGATTAGATGAGGATGAGCAGTTTGTTTATCGTGAAATGCTAGATGAACTTGCAATACCACTCAATGAGTCTGCAATTAAAAACTATGAGGCAGTTTTATCATTTGTTCAACAGCATAATTGGTATAATGAGTGGTATAGAAAAACTGCAGGCCAAATTGTAAAATTTGATGGAAAACAGAATCTTTTTCCAGCAGCAAAATATGAGTTTACAGATAAAACACATGACTCTTTTATCCTTAAAAGAACATCTGTAAGAGAGACTCTAAATCCTGTTGTTGAGGAGAAAAAAGAGATTAAAAAAGATGTTAAAAAAGATGAAGCAAAAAAAACAGAGAAAACAAAATAGGTGAGGAAGTCATGAAAAAATATGTTATAACCCTTTTTCTTTTACTTCTTATTGTCTCTTGTGGTGGAGATAAAGTTGTTGAAAAAAAAGATGATAAAGTGATAAAAGATCTTGTTCCACAAAAAACAGAGGAGGAGATTCTTGTAGAAGAGGCTCCAGAGAATGAGAAAAAAGGGGTTGAAGCCTATAAAAATAGAAAATATGATGAGGCTCTATCCTTTTTTGAAAAAGCAATTAATGGTAAAAGAGAGAGTTTTGATATTCATAACTCATCAGCACAGATATATCTTGAGAAAAAAGATTATAAAAAAGCAGAGAACTCTTTTATTCAAGCTAGAAGATTTAAAGAGGATGATAAAGAGACAAATCTTCTTTTTACAAACATGCTTATTGAATTAAAAAGATATAAAGAGGCTGCAGAGCTTTTAGAGACTATTTTTGCTAAAGATGCAACTTTTGCAGAGGTTGCTGTTTCACTTTTAGCAATATATCATGAGTTTTTAAAAGAGGAGAGTGATTCTAAAAAAAGAGAACATCTTATTAAAAAAGCAGAAGAGTTTGCTCAAAAAGCTTTAAAAGAGATTCCAGGAGATGCAATGCTCTATAATAATCTTGGTAGAATCTACTATATTGCTCAAAAAAAACCATTAGCATTCTATACACTCTCTATTGCAGAAAAAAACTCTCCTGATTCACCAGAGATATTAAATAATTTAGGTTGGTATTATGAGTCTGAAAATAATAGTTATCTTGCAAAAGTTTACTATGAAAAATCTTTAAAAAAAGATTCTAAATACACTCCTGCTTTAAAAAATATGGCAAGAATTCATATGTCTTCACTAAATTACAAAGGAGCTAAACCTCTTTTTGAAGAGATTATAAAACAGGAACCAGAAAATCATGAAGCAAATTATGGATTAGCTCTTTGTTATCTTGGGGAGTTTGATTATGATAATGCAGTAAAATCTTTTGAAGCTCTTTTTCAAAAATACAAAAAAGATAGTTATCTTCTTGTTTTAGGAGATATTTTTTATAAACAACTACCAAAAAATGAGAAATATCTTGATAAACCAGAGAAACAAAAAGAGTTTTTAACAAAAGCTAAAGGTTTTTTCCAAAGCTATAAAGAGCTACATCCTCAACTTGGAACAAATAGTGATGTTTTAATGGCAATATCAGATATTGATATGCAGATTCAATCTTTTCAGAATCCTCAAGAGACTAAAGAGTTAAAAGAGGATGATAAAAAAGAGATTGATAAGGATAAACTTGAAGAGCTTAAAAAACGTATGAAAGAGCAAGATGAAGGAGATGGTGAAAAACCTGCTGAAAATGGCTCTACAGATGATAAATCTAAAGAAGAGAGTAATACAGACTCCAAACCAGCAGAAAAAAGTGGTGAAAACGCTTAAATCAAAACCAGAAAGCTCTATTTAACAAAAGAGATATTTTAAAAGGACTATAACAATGTACTATCAGGTTATTGCAACAAACAAAAAGGCTTATCATGAGTACTATATTGAGGATACAATTGAGGCTGGAGTTGTTCTTTTTGGTTCAGAAGTAAAATCTTTGCGGTCAGGAAAAGGTTCAATAAAAGAGGCCTATATCACTGTAAAAGATGGTGAAGTTTTTATAATTGGGGCACATATTCCAGAGTATAAATTCTCAACTTATGATAAACTGGACCCACTTAGAACAAGAAAACTTCTTTTGTCAAAAATTGAGATTACAAAATTAAAAAACAAAATAGAGCGTCAAGGATTTACAGCAGTTCCTACAAAACTCTATTTTAAAGGAAACTATGCCAAAATTGAGATTGGAATAGCAAAAGGGAAGCAAATTCATGATAAACGTTCCTCAATGAAAGAGAAAGAGGAGAAAAGAAATCTTGATCGCTTTATGAAAAGTCGCTATTAAAAAAATCTTATAGCTATTTAATGAATTTTATAGTCTCATTGCTTTTTTTGCTATAAATAAAAAAATAAAAGATATAAAAATAAATGAACAGGGTAGTAAGTGGTCCCGTTTAATGCCCTAATAGAAAAAACAGAAGTATGTTGAATATTTTGATTAATTTATGGCTAACCAATTACACAAGATTGGTGTAATAATTAAATTTCTGAAATTTTTATAATTTTAAAATATCAAAAATAGACCGATTCTATTTATATTGTTCTATGGTTTTATTTATGAATGAGAATAACTCTTTATCACAAGTTAAATCTTGGGAGTGGGTTTGTCCTAAATGTAAAAATATATCCAAAAAAACTGTATCATATTGTAAATGTTGTGGAACAACTGCATCTCATGCTTTTTCAGAAAGAGTTGTTTATGGATTAATTTTCTTTGTTTTTCTGTTTTTTATCATTCCACTAACCTACCATTTTATAAAAGATGCTTCATCATTTCTTGATTGGATTAAAATATTTGGAGCAACGATCTTTTTTGGCATTCCATTCTTCTTTTTTTCTATAGGTTTTTTAGGGATGATTAAAGAGTATTTAGAATCTATTAAATTAAGAACAGAACCAGATTATCTATATCATAGTACTCCAGAGGTAAGAAATCAGTTTATAAACTCAATAAAGGATCAAAATGAACTTATAAAAATATTATCTGAATATAGACAATCAGATATACGACAAGAGGCTATTAAAGGAGTTAATGATATCTCTCTTCTAAGAGATTTTCTTAAAAATGAACTAGATAGTGCTGTAAGAAAAGAGGCATTAAAAAAGCTCATTCAGTTGGATAGTAGTATTGATGAGTTATTCTTAATGAATTTAATAAATTCTGAAAATAGTCCTGAAGTTAGAGCTGTTATTATATCAAAAATAACTCAAAAGGAGTTACTTTTAAAAATAGCAGAAAAAGAGTCTGATCCAATTTTAGAGAAAATTCTTTTTGAAAAAATAGATGATCCTATTTTAACTCGAGTTATAAAAAGGGATAAAATGGAGGGATTGTCTATTGAGTTTATAGAAAATTTAACATTATCAATAGATTTTTCAATTTTAAGAGGATTTTTAGAGGAGTTAGCAACACAAAAAAAAGAGTCTTGGTTTGAGTCAACCTACTATAAAATGCTATCAAGAATATATATTTTACCATCAGGACACTACCGAATGATGATAACATTAACAGTTTTACAATATTTAGGAAGTTTAAATAGAAGTGAACAAGCAGAGGAGTATTTTAGAATGATTTTATCTGAAAATCAGTGGTCTTTTAATCAATATTTAGAGAAAAATCATCAAAAACTTATTGAGTATCCATCTGATGCAAGAGAGCTTTTAAAATCACTTTATACAGGTCTTCAAAGAAATTTTATTCTAAAGGCTAGATTTGATAAATATTAAAAATTAAATTATAATTCAATTTACTATTTTATCTTTTTAAAATTACAAAAATATAATATTTTTTACTAAAAAATAGCAAAATACAGAATTTTATTTTTAGATTATAAAAAAGTGAAGTTTTTTATTATTTAAAATCTAAGATAAGTTTTAAAGTACTTAATGTATTATTAAAATATTTGGAAGTTCAGAAATTATTAAAATGACCATAGAATACCAGCCATAGTGGTATAGTTTTTTATGTTTCCTTCATCTCTTATAATTGTTTTATAGTTAACTTCACCAAAAACAGAGATATTTGAAACAAAATTAAAATATCCACCACCACCAATTCCAACATGTGTTGATAATCCATCATCTTCATCAAATTGAGCTTGTGTTAAACCACCTAAAAAATCAACATAAAGAGTTAAAAGATGTAGTGGTATTTTAAATTTAAATGCAAGAGAGATATCTGTTGCAGATAGTTTATCAATTTTATACACAAGTGCAGATGGTGTGATATGAAAAGTGCTAATTATTGGAATATCCACATAAAAACCCCAAATTAATTCACTATTTTTATCAACATTAGAGTATCCAACAGCAGTTCCCAATTTAACCTCTTCACCATTAGCATAACCCCTCTCTGCAAAAATTGAAAAAGAGAGTAAAAAAGCAAGAAGAATAGTAATTTTTTTCATAATATTATCTCCAAAAAAAATCCTACTATAAGACGTTTCAAAACTAAAAAATATTCATTTTTTTTTAAAAAAATAGATAAAAGCAATGTTTTTGCTTTAACTTAAGCAACAATATTCCAAATAATTTTACAAACAAAAAGAGAGGCAAATATAGCCGTAATATCAGCTAAAAGGGCTGCATAAATGGAGTATCTAAGTTTTTTAATTCCAATTGAACCAAAATATAGAGCAGCAATATAGAATGTTGTATCTGTTGATGATTGCATTGTAGAGGCTAAAAAAGATGAGAAACTATTGGGACTATTTGTAATAATTTCAGACATTATAGAGAATCCACCACTTCCAGAGATAGGTCTAACAAGAGCTAATGGTAAAACATCTGTTGGAAAACCTATTAGGGAGGTTATTGGGTTTAAAATATTTGAGATTGTATCAATTGTTCCACTAACTCGAAGCATTCCAATTGCAACAAAAATGGCAACAATATATGGAATAATCTTTATCGCAATATTAAAACCCTCTTTTGCTCCCTCAACAGCAGATTCATAAACTTTCACTCCTCTAAAATAACCTACAATAAGAATTGTGGCAACTAATAGTGGGATTAGATAGTTTGTTGTTGAGACTAAAATTTTATTAAAGCTATAGTTTTCTGTGTTTATAATATTTAAAATTATGCCAATAATAGAGGCAATAATTAATGATATAATTAAAAATTTTCCAAAATTAATATTTTTTAAAAAGGAGAAGATTTTATTTGATTTATTGCTATTTTCTATATTTTTATTGATTTCATTTTTATTTTGAGGTTGATTTTCTAAAAAATCTATATTTTCACTTAATTCAAAACTATCATTTTGATATTGCAAATTATATTTTTTTTCAAAAAGTTTTGATGATATAATTGCAACTGTTGTGGAGGCAATTGTTGCCAGAAGAGCAGATATTATAACAAGAGATGGAAAACTCTCATTTGATGCAACTCTAACAGCAATAACATCAACAGGAAGTAGATTTACTGATGATGTATTCATTGCAACAAAAAGACACATTGCAGCAGTTGCAGTTGTTTTATCATTATTAAGTTTATTAAGTTCTTCCATTGCTTTTATGCCAAAAGGGGTTGCTGCATTTCCAAGACCAATCATATTTGCAGATATATTTAGAATCATTGCAGACATTGCAGGATGATTTTCAGGAACTCCTTTAAAAAGTCTAATCATTATTGGTTTTAATAGGCTTGATATATTGTTTAAAATCTTTGCCTCTTCAATAATTTTCATCAAACCAAGCCAAAATGCCATTGTTCCAATGAGATTTATTGCTAAAGAGACTCCATTTTTTGCAGATTCAAATATAGATTGTGATAGTTGCTCCATTTTTCCATTAAATGTTGCAAAAACCACACTAATAAGAATCATAAACAGCCAAATTGTATTGATTACATCAGTTTTTTTATTCATAAAATCGTATCGCTTATGATCTAAATCCCTTGAAAAAATAAAAAATATTTGAAACTAAGGCATCTTTAATTTTTCTGTTTTTGCAAAAAACATACAAAAAAGAAAATTTTATCAAAATAGTAGTAACAAAAAAATATATAAGAAAGCAATTAAAAAAAAATATTTCAATAAAATAGAAAATATCATTGAATTTTGATTTGGAAAGGATATATTTAGATTAATCT
>DYRY01000176.1 GCA_020718465.1 Anaeromyxobacter dehalogenans
AAACCTCCATTTCAAATTATTAATTTTATAGCATAAATAGTGATAGTTGACAACTGGAAAGATTTCATTAAAAACCTCAATAAAAATAACAACTTATATTATCATTTTTTTTATATTTTCAATTTCATTGGTTAGGGTCAACACATAAGGATTAAAGGAAAACTTTAAATATAATATAAATATTGGGAAGAGGAAAGGAAAAAGAGGAAGAAATAGAAGAAGAATTAGTAAAAAGATTGGATGGAGCAAAAGATCATTTGAAAATAGATGGAAAGAGTATAAAAGGGAGTTTAAGATAAAATGGAGTTGAATATAAAAAAAATAGATTGATTCTTACATGAACAGTTGGAATGTAGTTGTACACAACCAAAATGTAGTTGTTCATGACCTGACATACTTTTTTTCTGCCCAGATATATGAAACAGAAGTATGTTGAAAATTTTGATCAATTTATGGCTAACAAATTATGCAAGATTGGTGTTATTTTAAGTTTTTCTTTAAAGTTGTAAAGATATAATTGAGATTTATAATCAATTTAGAAAACATTACTCTTCATATCCATCCTCTTTTGCAATGTCAACAACAAGAGGTTTTAGCTCAAGAAGAAAAGGCTCTTTAAATTTTGTTTTAAGAATAAAATCTCCAAACCAAATAGATTCATCTTTAGAAGCATTCATTATTGTATAATCAAATTTTACCAAAAGATTCATTGTAGATTTCCAAACATCTTGCGAAATTGATGGAGAAGCATTAATCATTTTTACTAATTCATCAAAATTAAAGTAGAGAAGTTGTGAATCTGATTCTAATTCAGTTTTTGGTTTTTTGCTATCCCAAGAGGATAAAAATCCTTTAGATTTATCTCCAAGAATCATATCTTCATATAATTTTTTATTAACAGAGTAGATAACATGTTCCCCTTTAACTCCAACATATAAACTAACAACCATTAAATTAAAAACTTGTGTCTTAACACCACCAATCTCTTCAACAGTTCTGTTTTCCGCTTTTTCAGATAGTTTTACTAAAATCTCTTCTGCTTTTTTAGAATCTTTTACTGTAAAATCTCCAGCAAAATTAACAGCAAACATATCTAAGTTCATTGTTGAAACATCAAACATTCCCATATTAAAATTTCCACCAAGATTTTTTAGAATATCTTCAATAAAATCTACTCCTGTCTCTGCTTTCATCTCTGCAAAACTTCTATTCATATCCTTAATATCATGTTCTCTAAACATAGATTTTACTAAATCCCAATATGCTATTGGATTTAAAGCAAATGATAGAATAAAAAGTGGTTCCGATTTAATTCCTAAAATTCTCTCTTTTTTGAATGAGATATCTTTCATTAAATCATTTATTTTTGAGTTTTTATCAACTCCTGCAACCCAAGTTACAATAAAATCAGATTTTTCAAAATCAACAGAGACTCCCATTGCTTGATATGAGTTTAAAAGAGATACCATTGTTACTGGAATAGTTCCACCCATTCCATGATAAATATCTTCAAAAACCTCTTTTAATTTTTCACTATTAGTTGCAAAAAAGGTTGAAAAATTTGCATAGAGATAAAAACTCTCTCCAGAACCAGCTCTTTCTCCAATTTTACCATATTTCTCTGATGATGAAAGAGTTTTTTTCTGAAAAATAGCTTTTGCATGTGTTAAAACATCCTCTGTTGGATTAAAAATTAAAAATATGAATCCATCTTTCTCTTTTATATAAAAAGATATTTCATCAATTTTAAAATTGGTAAAACCATCAACTTCACTTAATTCCATTCCTGTTTTTTTTAATATCTCACCCCATTTTGAAATCAATTTTTTACCATCTGTAACTGGAATAAAAACTAGCATTGATGCAGACTCTTTTGCAATATTTAAATCTAATAAAGCATAACCAATCTCTCTTTTTGAGTCAACTCCAAGCTCTTCCATATCTTTTAAAATAAGAGGATTAAAACCGAATTGCTCTTTTATATCTTTTAAAATAAGAGGATTAAAACCAAAAATCCCCCTACCATTTATTGAAAGATTTCGATAGAGACTTTCAAGTGAGTTGAATTTTGCTAAAACGATGAGATCTTCAGGTAAAATGGTTGCAACTCCATTTTTTTGAACTTTTTTGGTTGATACAAACTTTTGTTCAACTTTTTGTTCAGTTTTTTCACCATTTTTTTTTGTATCTGTTGAGATATTTTTATCTTTTTTACAAGCTGTAAAAAGCGAGATAAAAATTAAAAGGGCTAAGATTTTTTTCATATATCCTCCAAAGATAGAATAAATACTATTTTACAAAAATACTATTCAAAATTCAACAATAAATCTAAATAAATTTTTTGGTTTTATTTTTTCCGAAGTATTAATTTAATTCTTCATTGTGAATTACTGAAAATTTCGGAAATTTAGGTAAATATAGGTTGAAAAAATGGCTCTAAAATGGTATTTTTTAGTTGTTTTATTTTTTTATTATAAAATATAAAACTGATTTTATTTTAAATTATTTTTAAATTTGGTGAGATTATGAAAAAAATTTTTATTTTTATATTTTTAGCAATACTCATTTATTTTTCACTCTCTCTTTATGTTGTTGATGAAACAGAGTGGGGAATTGTAACTCAATTTGGAAAACCTATTAAAACAGAGGGAAAACCTGGTTTATATTTAAAACTACCAACACCCCTTCAAGATGTATACTATTTTGATAAACGCTCTGAAGTTATTAAAACACAACCAATTCAGTTTCTTTTGAAAGAGAATAAACCAATAATTGTAAGTACTTATATAACTTGGAGAATAAAAAATCCACTTCTATTTTTTGAAGCAGTTGTTTATAAAAAAAGTGCAGTGTCAAAACTTGAAGATATGTCTAACTCAAATTTAGGTAATCTTTTAGGTCAATATAAAATTGATGAGATTATTAATATTGATAAAAAAGTTGTTAAAACTGATGAAATCGAAGAGAAATTAAAAACTTTAATGAATAAAGAGAGTTGTGAAAAATATGGTGTTGAGATTGTTGCTCTTGGTTTTGTAAGAATTTCATATCCAGCAATTGTTACAACTGCTGTTTATAAAAGAATGAAAACAGAACGAGAGGCAGAGGCTAAAACAATAAGAGCAAAAGGGGAAGAGGAGGCAAAAAAGATAAAAACAGATGCTGACAAAGAGGCCAAAGAGATTTTATCAAATGCTGAAAAAACTGCTCTTATTATAAAAGCAGAGGCAGATGCTCATGTTTTAAAACTATATGGTAAAACTTATGAGCAATCTTATGAATATTTTAACTATCTAAAATCAATTGAGAGTTACTCTAAAATTTTGAAAAAAAATACAACCCTTATTTTCTCTACAGATTCAAAGATATTTAAACATCTTGAGGGAGAGAATGATTGATATAAAAAGTGAATTTAAAAAAAATCTATCAAATGTGTTAAATATAGATATCAAAAAAAAGATACCAACTCTAATGGGAATCCTAAATATTACTCCAGACTCTTTTTTTGATGGTGGTGTTTATAATAATATTGATAAAGCAGTTATCCAAACAGAGAAGTTAATAAATGATGGAGCAGAGATTATTGATATTGGAGGAGAATCAACAAGACCATACTCAAAACCAATATCAGAAAAAGAGGAGATTACACGAATAATTCCAATACTAAAAGAGATAAAAAAAAGATTTTCAAATATTAAAGTATCAATTGATACAACAAAAAGTGGAGTTATGAGAGAGTCTTTAGAGGAGGGAGCAGATATTATTAATGATATCTCTGCATTAGTTTTTGACCCCAAATCGGCTGAATTATTGGCAAAATATAGTTGCCCGATTATTATAATGCATAGCCCTTGGAGACCACAAACAATGCAATCAGAGTTTAACTATACAAAACCAATTATGACTCATATTATTGAGTATTTTGATGATAGAGTTAAAAATCTTGAGACTTTTGGAGTTAAAAAAGAGCGATTAATATTAGATCCTGGTGTTGGTTTTGGAAAATCGGTTGAACAGAATTTTGATATTATTATTTCTATTTCAGAATTAAAAAGTTTTAATCTTCCTATATTAATTGGAGCCTCAAATAAATCATATATTGCTAAAACAGTTAATGATGATATTTTTCCTCGAATTGAGGGAAATGTTTTAACAGAGGCTATATCAATGTTTAATGGAGTTGATATTTTAAGAGTTCATGATATTTTATCCACAAAAAAAACAATGAAACTTTATGGAGCATTTTTAAATGCTATAAATAGATTTCAGTAGATTTTAAAAATAACATAAAAATTCTAAATATAACATGAAGTAATATTTGAGCCATTTATAGATTTATTTTATAATAAAAAATAGGTAAAATAATCAATTTTTGTTAATTAATAGTTTTTAACTAAAAAAAGTATAATTTAAATTAAAAAAAACAGTATTATATTTTTTTTGTGAAAAAATTATTGATTTATTTTGAAAAACAAAGTAAAATGTTGAACCATTCTTATTTTGGAGGTATTTATGAGTTATCTAAAGAAAATACTTCTCCTTTTCGTAACCCTTTCGTTATCAGCAGTTTTCACATCTTGTGGTGATCCTGAAGATAAACCAACACCAAAGGTTTGTCAAGCTGCTAATGATTGTGAAGATGGAAAAGAGGAGTGCAAATTTACATCATTAGATGGTGATGGTGTTTGTGTTAAACTTACGGAGTGTGCAGAAAATAGTGACTGTACTGAAAGAAGTTGTAAAGATGCAACTGATGGGGAAAAATATTGTGGTTTTTCTGAAGATGCATTTAAAATTAATCCAGCAACCCTTCCACAAGGATTAGTTGGTTCACCTTATGAGTTTCAATTTGAACTTACAGGTGCAGATCTTTTCTATACATTTCAGTTAAAAGAGGGTTCTACACTTCCTGCAGGATTATCAATATCTGCAAATGGTAGAGTTTCTGGAACTCCAACTGAAGGAATTAATGCTCATACATTTACTGTTAGAGCAATTAATGGAAAAGCTGATTCATCAGTTTTTTACAATTTTAGGTATGATGAGATTAGCGTGAATATCACTATAATCTCTGATTTATGTGTGAATGTTACTTGCCAAGATAATGCAACCTGTCAAGAGGGAGTTTGTTCTTGTAATAGTGGTTTTCATGCAAATCCAACTGATGATGATGTTTGTGATCCAAATACTCTTGAAAATCAAGATTGTTTGAATAAAAATGCTCTTCCAACTTATGCAGAGTGGAAAGCAGAGTTCCAAAATGGTCTTGTTGATTTTGTTTGGAATTCAGAGACATCTTTATATGAGGCTCCCACATGTGAGGGGGAGTGTGATGAGAA
>DYRY01000177.1 GCA_020718465.1 Anaeromyxobacter dehalogenans
GCATATCGACCACTCCCTCTACACATGTTTTGGTATACGGTTAGCATATCGACCATATATAGTTAGTAGTTGCACTATACTTTCAGCTCATATTTTCAAATTAATTTAGTAAACTAACTATAACTGTAAAGATTTAGATTGTTGTTTTTGTTGTTTTATGATTATATAGTGATAATTAAACTAGAACATTAATCTTGTTGTTATTGAGAATATCTGAACATTACCGGTATAAATACCTTTAAGATGCTCATTAGTGCTCTCTCTCTCTTCAAAAAGTAGATATGTATAGGCAGCATCAAGTTGTAACCAAGATAAAAGTTTATAACCAACCCCAACATTAATTAAGTGTCTATTACTTCCTGGAAGTGATGGATCTATAGTCTCATCTGGAATTGGTGTTAAATCGTAGGCATAGCCTAATCTTAGTTTTAAACCTGGTAATATCGCTTTTGTATCATACTCCATACCAACTCTGAATGAGAAACAATCTTCCCAATCTTTCTCTGTTGTTACAGTTTCATCAAGACCATCTGAAGAGGGAATACCATCACTAAATTTTAATGTAAGTGCATCATAAGAGCTCCACATTGTATACTGTATATCAAGTGTAACTAAAAATGAATCAAGCTGATATGCAACTCCCCAAGCTAAAAAGTTAGGAAGATTTATTGTTGTCTCCATCTGCTGATCATTTGGTTTTAAACCAATAAAAGCATCATTTGTAACATCAAAATCAGCATTACCTTTAAAATCCAATTGATGACCATAACGGAATACTAAACCTGTTCTAAAGTTATCAATTGTATAGTGCAAACCAACTTTAAATCCATGAGCAAAAGTTGGTTCATCTGATGCCATTTTGGTTATAATCCAATCGTTTCCTAAAGCAGTTCTTTTCCTTAGCTCAACCGCAGCAACAGCTAAATCATAAGTAATACCAATATGTAGATTTGGTATAATCTGAAAAGAGATAGCAGGAGAGATATTAATAACTTGAAGAGACATCTGTTCAATAAGCTCTGCACCCTCCCAAGCATCTGGCCACTCAATTCCAATTGCATAAGGTGCTGATATTCCAAGACCTAATGATAGTTTTTCATGAACTCGATATGAAAAATTAAGCTGTGGCATAATAAAAGTGTGATCTATTGTTGTTACTTTTTCACCCTCAAACTCCCAACTATTAGATGGCATTAAGAAAGTTGCACCAAAATCTATACTAAACCCTTTCATCTGATTTAATCCTGCTGGATTATAGAATATTGCACTTGGATCATCAGATATAGCTGTGTAGGCATTTGCTAAACTTATTGAACGAGAACCCTGCTCTGGAGTTGCAAATCCTGCAGCAAAAGTTAAAACTGAAATAAAGAAAGTTAGAAAAATATATCTAATCATTTATCACTCCCACTATTATTGTTGTAAAACTCCATAAGTTCACTTTTTGCTGCATTAGGATTTTCTGAATTAAAGAATATAAATCCATGATGAACATCAGTTCCCTCATAGGATGTATATGTTATATTCTCTAATCCCATAACTCTTGCTAGTTCATCTGTTGTTGAGTTATGAATAACAGAGTCTCCAACCGCTTTTTGAATTAATATCTTTTTGTTAAACTGCTTAACTGTAAATGGAGCATAAGCTTTTGGGTCAGAGCGGTCTAATATTAATTGAGCAAAAAACATAAACTGTTCAAATGCAGGAGTCCCCTGTTCTATACCTTGTGCAGAGAGAGCCTCAAATATTGAAGCATTAATCGCCTCTGTTTCTGATTTAACAAGGATATCTGTTAAGCCACCACCAGGAACATTAAGAACACCAACTTTAACACTACTCTCAACTGTCATAAATAGTGTTCCCAAAATACCACCAAGAGATATTCCAAAGTAGTATGTTTGTGTTGAATCTATTTTAACTCCCTCTGGAAAACCTGTTGGAACACCTTCTGATATAGAGTCGATTGCACGTTTAAGCTGTATTTGGTCAATAATTGTTTGTCTCATATTATCTCTTGAGGCAAATAGATTAGTTGAGAAAAAACCATCCCCAGACTCTTTACCCTCATCAGCTCTATCACCATGCTTAACTGCATCTATTCCAACTGTTGCATAGCAGTGTGAAGCAAAAAAATTAACCAATCCCATCATCTGACCCTTTTCTGCACCTAAACCATGCTGAAAAATAATTATAGGGAAACCACTGTTTGGCATAACACAACCATCAGACTCTTTAGGAATAACCATATAGTAATCTAATGTTTTTGTTGTTGGTGAAAGCGGAGTTATTGCTGGGTCAAATGCACCAGTTGTTGAACTTATGTAGTATGGAGATTTAAAATTACCCCAAACAAGATAGGATACATCTCTATATAAATCTTCACCACTTTCATATCCAAGATAAGTTGCATACTCCTCTAAATCTATTCCAATCTGTGTAACTAAAGCTGGAATACTCTCTTGTGGAACTGATAAAACAACTTTTACATCTGTTGGAACATTGATTGTTCCATTATATAACAACTCTCTAATTCCAACAAGATCATCAATAGTTGATTGTGTTGTAACTGTATACATCATTGCAACATCATCTTTTGTTAGAGATAGTGGAGCTTGAGAGATGCCTACAAAAAGCTGATTCATAAGCACTCTTCCTTTTTCAAGAAGAGCTGCTTTATCATTTGTTAACCCTGAATAGAGTGAGTTTTTATCAGCATCAAGAAGAGTTGTCTCACTTTTCATTATAGAGAAAGCGGTGCTGGAGCGTAATATCTCTCCATTTACTCCCTCAATTTTATTAGTTAAAACAACAAGGTATAATGATTTTGGATCCCAAACTCCCTTTTGAGGAACAAATACAACTCTTTTAGAGTTAGAATCAAAAAGTGAGTATGTAGGAGTAACATCACCACCACTAAGAGTCATTTGTAATACAATAGCAGAGAAGTCTCCATCAGATAGATCTGTATCTAATGTTGTTGGATTGATATCTTTGCTTAACTGAATTGATATTGGTTTGGTAACTCCCCAACCATCAAGGGTATTGATTCCACCAAAAAGCTGTCTCTCTGTTTCACTCATATCATCAGTAATTGGTAAATTAATATGTGGAGTATCTCCAGAGAAATCAACAACAAAATCGGATGGAATTGGTACCTCTGTTGCAGTTTCACACCCCTCAATAGAGGCTGATTGAAAACAAGGGATAATCTCATCAGTTTTAAATGTAACACTCCAAAGCATCAAAAGATCAGATTTTTCAACATCACTCTTTACTAAAGTAAAAAGCGGTTGATAAGCTAATCTTAATTGCTCTAATGAAACTGATTTAGAGTCATCAAAAAGTGTTGGATAGCTACTTTTTCCATCTACAGAGAGTGTAGTATCATAAGTAGCAAAGTAGAGTGGAACTGGTTGAGTATACTCTTTTTGATTACTATCTTCAACCCCTTTTGCTAATGCAATAACATAGTTTGAGCCACTACTCCAGCTTCCAGAGGTTGGAACTATTAAAAGAGTTTTAGAGTCTTGTGGATGAGCTAAAACTGTATAGTTTTCTGGAGCCAATTTTTGACCATTTTTATACACAAATAACCTCTCTGTTGTTACAGATTCAACAGAAAAAGGGGTGCTAAATGTTATTGTAAATGGTTTTTTTGTTGACAAATTAAACTCTGTCCCTTGTGGAACTCCCATAGCCATTAAATCAGATGGCATTGGAACTGCTACTGTTTCACACCCTACAGTAGTTGATGATTGGAAGCATGGAATAGGAAGAGCCTCCTCATCATTGTCTAACTTCACCTCTTGAACACAAGAGGTGAGAAATAAAGTCACAAATAAAAATAGAATCCACTGTTTCATATTACCCCTCCGAAACAAATGAATGTTAACGAAAATGGTTACATAATAACCGACTATGTTTCATGAAGAAACATTGTGTTTTAACAGAAAATTAATTAAATTTCAACTAATTAATATGACTCAATGAGTCATAAAACCAAATATATGATTTTCAATACATAATAATATTAACATAAAATATATATTATTTTTAACAATTGCAAAATCAATAAAAGAGAGTAGTGTTGCTGTTAGTAGTAGAGTTGATGATATAAACAAAAAAACAAGACAATATTTAGATAAAAATAGTAAATCATCAAAAATAGATATAAAAACTTCAAATACTTATAACCCAAAGAGTAGAAATCAAGCTATAAAACTACTTGAAGAGGCAAAAAAGACAGCAATGACTAATCCCAAAGCAACAGTAAGTAAAGCATTGGAATCAATAAAAGTTGACCCAACCTACTCTGAAGCATATCTTATTGCAGGATTTGGATATAAAAATATGTATGATAGAACTAAAAATCAGAATGATAAACAAAAAGCTATTAACTTTTTTAATCAATATTTAACATTAGTTCCAAATGCATCTAACAAAGATGGAGTAAAAAATATTATAAAAACTCTTTCGAAATAAAAAGGGGAGCTAAGCTCCCCTTTTTATTATAAAATTACAAATATCACTTCTAATAAAGATTAAAATTTTTTATCAAAATTAATCTTTAACTTCAAATTCAGCATCAATAACATCATCATCAGATTTTGGTGACTCTTGTTGATTTTGATGTGGTTGTTGTGGTTGTTGCTCTGCACCTGCATTTTTATATATTAACTCTGCAAGTTTATGAGATTTTCTCATTAATGATTCATAAGTGTCTTTATAGGCTTGAAGATTCTCACCTTTTAAAACCTCTTTTGCTTTTTGAATCTCTGTTTCTATTTCAGATTTAAGTGCTGAATCAACTTTATCTTTATTATCTGAAAGAGATTTCTCTGTTGTGTAAATTAAAGAGTCTAATTTATTACGCTCTTCAATTTTTTCACGCTTCTCTTTATCTTCACTCTCATGTCTTTTTGCTTCATTAACAAGTTTCTCTATCTCTGCTTTTGATAGACCACTTGATGATTGAATTGTTATTTTCTGCTCTTTTCCTGTTCCCATATCTTTTGCAGATACATGAACTATACCATTTGCATCAATATCAAATGTAACTTCAACTTGAGGAACTCCTCTTGGTGCTGGTGGAATACCATCAAGAGTAAAACGACCAAGAGTTGCATTATCTCCTGCCATCTCTCTTTCACCCTGAATAACATGAATCTCAACAGATGGTTGATTATCAGCAGCAGTTGAGAATATTTGAGATTTTTTAGTTGGAATAGTTGTATTTCTTTCAATTAATTTTGTTGCAACACCACCAAGAGTCTCAATTCCTAATGAAAGAGGAGTAACATCAAGAAGAAGAATATCTTTAA
>DYRY01000178.1 GCA_020718465.1 Anaeromyxobacter dehalogenans
TCAGACTTTTTTTTTCGTTCTAATCTCATAGAAATAGTTTTTTAGACTTTTTTTTATCTTTTATTGATAAAATCTTTTAGATTTTATAATGTCCCCCTATCTTTAGACCAGAAAAATGTTAAACTGTGTATAAATGAAAGGAGAAAAGATGAGTAGACAAAAAAGTTATTCAAATGAGAAAAAAGCAGAAATAGCATTAGAGGCAATAAAAGGAAACAAAACAATAGCAGAACTTGCACAAGAGTATGAAGTACATAATATTAGTATATAATTTATTTTAAAATCAAGATATTTTAACAAATTGTTAGATAAATATCAGAAAAAATTAAAATATTTTAACTCTTTTTATTAGAAAAAATATAATTATTTGCAATAGAAAAAAAATATGTTATAATCACAAAAGATTTTTAAAGGATAAAAATATGACACACTTTTTAACAAATACAAAAACAGATAACTCTTTTAAAAAACGTTTTAATGATTTATTAAATTTAAATCTAAAAGAGTTGAATATTGTTACAGGATTTTTAAGAGTATCTGGTTTTCTTGATATAAATCCAAAAATAAAAGATGTTAAAAATCTTAAAATTTTAGTTGGTATTAAAACAGATAAATCAATTTATAAACTTTCAAATGCTCTTAAATTTGATAATACCGATTTTGTAAATCTATTTAAAATAAAACAGATAAAAACAGTTCAAAAACAGGAGTATTCAAATGAGATTGATAAAAATACAAATGAGAATTTTAATGTAATTCAGAATATGATTAAAGAGGGGAGGCTTGAGATAAAAATTCACTCATCAAAAAAAGTTCATGCAAAACTTTATGTTTTTCTGGAGGATGTTAATATTGAAAATGAGTTTAGAGGAGAAGTTATAACAGGCTCTTCAAATTTTACAAAACAGGGATTAATAGAAAATATTGAAATAAATGTTCAACTAAATAATACTGATGATGTTAAAAAAGCAAATGAGATTTTTTACGATTTATGGAAAGATGGAGTTCCAATAACTCTTGAGGATATTGATAGTATAAAACAGAAAACCTATTTAAAAAATATAACTCCTTATGAATTATATATAAAACTACTAATTGAACATTTTAAATTCCGTTTAAATTCTAATTTTGATTACTCTTTGCCAAAAAACTTTATGGAGTTATCTTATCAAAAAGATGCAGTTGTTCAAGGTTATGAGATGCTTCATAAATATAATGGATTTTTTCTTTCTGATGTTGTTGGATTAGGAAAAACTCTTATTGCCTCTATGATAATTCAAAAATATTTAGTTGATAATGAAAAAGATTTAGTTTTAATTGTTGCTCCCCCTTCAGTTGAATATAACTGGAAATCAACTTTAAAACAATTTGAAAATATTGAAAGAAGATATGATTTTATAAGTAATTCACAACTAAATAAAATAGATACTCCAGAAAAATATAGTTTAATTGTTGTTGATGAGTCACATCAGTTTAGAAATAACTATACAGATAAATATAAAGAGCTTGAGAAAATTTGTAAATCAAAAACAAAAGATGGAAAACAGAAAAAAACTATTTTAATCTCTGCAACTCCACTAAATAATCATCCAGAGGATATTGCAAATCAGATTTATCTTTTTCAAGATAGTAGAGCATCAACAATTCCCTCTTTTTTTGATTTACAGTCATATTTTTCAAAAATCTATAAAGATTATACAGATGCAGTTAAATCGAAAAACGAAAATGATATGGTAGAAAAATTAACCAATATTTCAAATAATTTAAGAGAGAATATTTTAAAACCTGTTATGGTTAGAAGAACAAGAAAAGATATTGAGATGTTTTCTAAATTTAACGATGATTTAATGAAGCAAAATATTATTTTTCCAAAAGTTAATGATGTTGTTGAGCTTAACTATTCTTTAAATGATAGTTTATTAAAGCTATTTTATGAAACAATAACTATTATAACTGAAAAACTTTCATATTTTAGATATCAAGCAGTTGCATATTTAAAAAAAGATATTAAAGAGAAAAGAAAAAAAGAGCAAAACACAAATGAGGGTTTTTATGAGATGATTTCAAAACAGCTTGCAACTTTAATGAAAACACTTCTTGTTAAAAGAGTTGAGAGTAGTTTTCATGCATTCAAACAGAGTTTAGCAAGATTTACAGAGCAAACTCAATGGTTTATAAATCAGTTTGAAAAAGATGAAATAATAATTGCTCCTGAATTAAAACCTTATGACTATTTTGCAGAGGGAAAAGAGGAGGAGCTTTTTAAAAAACTTAAAGAGGGAAATATATTTAGACAAAAAGATTTTGAGGATGGATATATTGAGAAAGTAAAAAATGATAATGATTTATTAATAGATTTAAATAGTAAGTGGACAAATGTTAATGAGGATCCAAAACTATACTATTTTAAAGAAACAATTGATAATCTTTTAAAAACAAATAAAAAAATAGTTATATTTACAGAGTCATCAGAGACTTCAAAATATTTAGGAGAGAATTTAGATAAAAAAGATATTTTAATTATTACAGGTGAAAACAGAAAACAGGAGGAGGAGAATATAAGAGAGAATTTTGATGCAAATAGCAAAGATTTAAAAGATAAATTTAATATTTTAGTAACAACCGACACTCTTGCAGAGGGAGTAAATCTACACTCCTCAAATATTATAATAAACTATGATATTCCTTGGAACTCAACGAAGTTAATTCAGAGAATTGGAAGAATAAATAGAATTGGAACAAAACATAAAGAGATTTTTATTTATAATTTTATTCCAACATCACAATCGGAAAATTTAATACAACTTGCAAAAACTGCATTTGCAAAACTTCAATCTTTTCATAATACATTGGGTGGAGACAATCAAATTTTTACAACAAAAGAGGAGGTAAAAACTTTTGAGATATTTAATAAAATAAATGATGTTGATACTGAAGAGGATGATGAGCTACAACTATTTGAAGATTTACTATTTTTTAAAGAGAAACATCCAAAAGAGTATAAACAGATTTCAAAACTTCCAAAAAAAATAAGAGTTGTAAATAAAAAAGAGATTTTTAATAATACAACATTTGTATACTTCAAAAATAATAATTTAGAAAAATATTATAAAATATCAGCACTAAATGATGATTTTAAAATTGATAACATCTCTTTTATCAATTTTGCAAAAAGTTTAAAAGATAATCCTCAAAAAAAAGGATTAGAGAGTATTCCAGAGATTCACTACAATCATGTAAATAGAGCAATCTCTTTTTTTGAAAAAGAGTTGATGGAGAATAATAGAAAAATAGATGAAAATATTATTCCTATTAATAATCCAACAGATAAAAAAGCAATTGCAAATTTAAAAAAAATATTAAGATCAGCAAACCAAAAATATTCAGATACTATTAATAAAATTATAGCATCAATCCAACTTGGACAGTATCAAACATTATCAAAACAGATAAATAAAGTTTTTAATAGTGTAAAAAATGAGAATGATGCACTAAAAGAGATACTACAACTATTTGACTCCTATAAAATTGAAAAAAATGAAAAAAAATTAGAGGAGATAAATATTAAAACAATTTTATCAGAGACATTTATTTAGTTAAAACTTTTTTTCATAAAAATATGTTTTAGAAAAAAAATTTCTTTAAAAGAAAAAATCAATTTATAACTCTAAATCTATTGGAGAGCTTTTTTTTATAAAAATTATTGCATCATATCTTTCATGTGGAATTATTGGAGCATAGTGATATTTTTCATTTTTATAATTATAAACAACACCAAAAGCTCGATGCCATATAGATTTATTAAAACTTTTTAAATCAATATTTTTTTCTGATTTTAATTTATAGAGTGGAGTATAAAGTTTATTAAAACCAGTTTTTCCTAAAATATCCTCAAAACTATTTGGAATTGGAGTTGAAATTTTAAATATTTTTGGTTCATCTCCCTCATATTTTGTTGCAATAACATCTCCGCTTTCTGTTGTTAAACCAATTGAGAATATTTCTGACTTTTTAAAACTATTTTTTAGTAACTCACGTAGATTTTTCATATTACCAAAATTAATTTTAACTCCATCTAAATCTCCAATGTGATTATTATGAGCCCAAATAATAGTTTTTGAGTTTTCACCATAATAATTTAGTAGATTTATTAAAATTTTATAAAAATTTTCGGTTCGAATATTCCATCTATAGTTATTTTTACTATTTTTTAAAAAATATTGATATCCATATTTAACAATATGTGCAGTTTGAAAAGCGTAAAATAGTTTTTTACTATTTAAATTATCATTTTTATTATAAAATCTCTCTTGTAAAAAATTAATAATATTATCCAACTTCTGAACACAATTTTCACTATTTTTATAAATACAATCTAAATCGCTACTAAAATTAATAAATTTTTCTGAAAAATATTTTTTGAAAAAAAACTTTAACATATCATTAGATTTTTGATATCCATATAAATCAAATCCATAAATTCCAACTTTTTTACTATCTGGTTGTTTTAAATTATAATTTTTCAACCATAAAATAAAATTTGCTGTCTCTTTATTAACCCAAATCCATCTTGGCCAAAGATAGTATCTATTTAAAATATTATAAACCTCAATTAAATCGGAATTTTTATTAAAATCTTTTTTTTCTGATTTATTTTGATTAACAAAAAGATTTAATTTATAAATAGCTCCCCAATCTCCCTCGATAGCAACAAAGTTGAAATCTCCTGTTTCAATAAGATTTTTCGACAACTCCAACCTCAAATTATAAAAATCAGAAGTTCCATGTGTAGATTCTCCAAGCAAAACAATTTTTTTTCTTTTTATCTCATCAATTAAATCAGATAAATCAGAAATTTCTGAAAACTCTATTGAGTTATCTTTGTAAAATTTTACTAAATCTTTTATATTTGTAGTAAAAATGTTATCTTTTTTTATTATTGTGATTATAATCAAGAAAATAGCTATATTTTTTATCATATTTAAAAACATTTTATCAACTCACTTTTATAACATCTCTTTTTTTATAATATTTAATTTTTACAATCTCTCCAATATTAAGTTTTTTACCAATAAACTCATTTACTAGTTTATATCTTTTTTTATTATCATAGTTAAACTCAAGGAGATAAAATTCACATTTATCATTATCCTCATCAGTGCTATTTCGTATCTCAATAACAGTTGCACTAGTTTGAAAAGGTTTTTCTGATAAAATTTTTATAAAATGAGTAGCTAACCAAACAACAACAGCAACAGTTAGAGTTGATATTAAAATTATAATAATAAATTGGTTTT
>DYRY01000179.1:0-2485 GCA_020718465.1 Anaeromyxobacter dehalogenans
ATTCTGACAAAGATTCCTCAAAAAGAGAGTCATACAAAAAAGATTCTGACAAAGATTCCTCAAAAAGAGATTCTTATAAAAAAGATTCTGACAAAGATTCCTCAAAAGGAGATTCTTATAAAAAAGATTCTAACAAAGACTCCTCTCCATTTGAAAAAAAATATAACAAATCAGACTCTAAAGATTATGACAAAGATTCTAAACCAAGAGAAAAAAGAGATTCTAATAATGACTCAAAATCTCAACCTAAAAAAGAGAAATCAGAGTTTTATCTTATTGATTGTATTGTTTGTGGTGAAAATAGAGAGGTACCTTTTAAACCAATAAAAGGAGTTCCAGCAATATGTTTTGCTTGTAAAGAGGAGATTGATGCTAAAAGATGGCTCTACTCCGATTATGATAAGCTTGAAACAGTAAAAAAACAGGTTTGTAAAGCATGTAATCAAACTTTTTATGCCCCAAATGAGGCATATATTATCTGTGATGATTGTTATAAAAAATTTTCCAGATTGGTTTATGCTGATCAAAAAAATTTAGTTGTTTTTAATTGTACTGAATGTGGTAAAGAGGATTTTTTTCCTAAAAAATATAATGATAAAAATCCATCACAACTCCTTTGTAGAGAGTGTTTTCTTAAAAAAAGAAGAGTTAATAGACTTAGTAAAGTTCATCGTAAAAAATCAGTAAGTAGTTAATAACATTATAGAGTTTCTACTAAAATTTTTTGAAAATAAAAATTGATAAATTCAGTTGAAACTCTATTTTTTTTAGTAAATTATGACAAGAAATATAAAACTTACAATTGCCTATAATGGAGCTAATTTTAGTGGTTGGCAAATTCAACCTAATAATATATCTATTCAAGAGAGTATTCAAGAGGGATTAAAAAAAATTTTAAAAATCGATTTTATAACTATTAATGCCTCTGGTAGGACTGATGGTGGAGTTCATGCAGAGGAACAGGTTGCTAATTTCATTATAGAAAATAATTCAATACCACTTGAGGCTTTTGTTAAAGGTTTAAATAGTATTCTTCCAAAAGAGATATCAATACTATCATCTCAAGAGGTTGATTTAGATTTTCATGCTAGAAAATCGGCTAAAAAAAAGTGGTATCAATATGGTATATATACAGATAGAGTTCACTCTCCATTTTTAGAGCCTTTTGCTTGGAATATTAAGCAACCTTTAGATATTGAAAAAATGCAAGAGGGAGCAAACTATCTTTTAGGAAAACATGATTTTGCCTCATTTGCAGCATCAAAAAACAGCTCAAAAACAACAACAAGAACAATTTTTAAAGCTCAATTTACTAAAATTGATAATCGAATTCTCTTTGATATTGAGGGGGATGGTTTTCTTATGAGAATGGTTCGAAACATTGTTGGAACTTTGGTTGATGTTGGTTTAAGTAAAAAATCTCCAAAAGATATAAAAGATATATTAGAGAGTAAAAATCGCTCTTTTGCTGGTGCAACTGCCCCACCACAGGGACTTTTTTTAAAAAAAGTTTTTTATTAAAAAATTAGTTCTCTTTGGCAATTTTTCTTAAATATAAACCATATCCAGAGTTATCAAGTGGTTCTGCAAGTTTTAGTAGTTGCTCTTTAGAGATATATCCCTTTCGGAAGGCAATCTCCTCAATTGAGGAGATTTTTAATCCCTGCCGTTTCTCAATTGTTCTAACAAAGTTGGCTGCATCAAGAAGAGCATCATGTGTTCCTGTGTCTAACCAAGCAAATCCACGACCAAATATTTCTAAATCAAGTAATCCTTGCTCAAAATATACTTTATTTAAATCTGTTATCTCCAACTCTCCCCGTTTTGATGGTTTCATTGTTTTTGCAACATTAACAACAGATGAGTTATAAAAATAGAGTCCAACAATAGCATAGTTTGATTTTGGCTCTTTAGGTTTCTCTTCAAGAGATAAAATTTTTAAATCTTTATCAAACTCAACAACTCCAAACCTCTCTGGGTCTGCAACATAGTATCCAAAAATGGTTGCACCTCTATTTTTAGCTTTAGCTTTTTCAAGTAGATTAACAATTTTATCTCCATAAAATATATTATCTCCAAGAATAAGGCAAACATCATCACCACCAATAAAATCCTCTCCAATAATAAATGCCTCTGCAATTCCTTTTGGTTCTTTTTGTATTTTATAGGTTATTGATATACCAATTTGAGAACCATCACCCAATAGCTCTATAAAATTTGGAATATCCTGTTGTGTTGAGATTATTAAAATCTCTTTTATACCAGCCAACATTAATGTTGAAAGTGGATAGTATATCATTGGTTTATCATAAATTGGTAAAAGCTGTTTTGTAATAATTTTTGTTGCAGGATAAAGTCTTGTTCCTGCTCCACCAGCTAAAATAATTCCTTTCATATAAACTCCACAATTTAATTGAGTTAATGAAAGAATATTAACAAAAAGAGAAAAATAAGACAAGTGAAAAATAACTAACAATATTTTTAA
>DYRY01000179.1:2585-5279 GCA_020718465.1 Anaeromyxobacter dehalogenans
TATTAACAAAAAGAGAAAAATAAGACAAGTGAAAAATAACTAACAATATTTTTAATAAAAATATTCTAAAAAATTATTAATTTATTAAATTTTTGTTTATTTTTAAGGTTTTTTATGTTAAAGTTAACCTATCTTTTTATCTGAAGGAGAAAAAATGAAAAAAGTTATCTTTATCACTCTTGTTGCAACTTTTCTATTTACTGGTTGTTCAAAAAGTAAAGAATCACAATGTAATAGTGCTATAAGCCATATAGTGGAACTTATTGAGAACGATCCAGATATGAAAAAAATGGGACCTGAAATTCTGAAAGAAATGAAAGAGGGTTTAGAAAAAGAGAAAGATAAAAAATTAAAAGAGTGTGTTGAGAAATTTGATCAAAAAGAGGTTGATTGTATTATGGGTTTAAAATCTCTTAAAGATGCAGGAAAATGTGATTTAAAAAAATAGATTTTAAAATTTTCTCAATCAAAAAAAAGCCCCTTTTCAGGGGCTTTTTTTTATCTTTAACTCTTGTTTAAGATTAGAAATTCATTTTGAAAGCAACATTTAAACCAAGAGCTGTATGTTCTTTAAGGGCTTTGATAGGAAGACCATATGATAATCCTGCATCGATTCCCATTTTTTCATTAAACATCATACCATAAAATACATGAAGATTATATGTTCCATCCATAAATTTTCCATCACCTTCAAAATCAGGTGCATTATACATCAAACCACCTTTAACATAACTTTTTGCATTTAATTGATATCCACCAAAAAGACCAAAAGCTAATGTCATTGTTTTTGCATAATCATCATTTTTAAGACCCATATTGAAATTTACAACAACATCCCAAAGAAGTTGAGAATTTTCTGAACCAAAAATCAATGTTGTACCAAGATTAATTGCTTGTTTGAAGTTAGCATCACCATCAGTATCACCACCATACATTTCCATAAAAGGAAGCATTAAATATGGAGTTGCAGTAATTCCAAATTTTCCCATTGATTTACTGTAAGTAAAACCAAGATATGGTGAACCAAACATTGTAGAAATAGATGAATCACTACTCACACCTGATATATCCATAGAGATATTTTTCATATTAAATGCAGGAAGTGCTAATGTAACATGCATCTCATCAGTAATACCATAGCTGAAATTTAAACCAGCAGCAGTATTATTAAAAGACATTAATGGACTTGCTTGACCAACACCAAAAGTCATTGTATCAAAACCTTCTACATTATCCATTGTAAATCCAGCATTAATACCAGCCTGCATTTGTTTAGCACCAAGTGCATAACGAGTTTTGGTTGGAGTAGCTTCTTGAGCAAAAAGGGAAGCAGTAACTAACATTGCAAAAACAAGAGTCAAAAGTTTTTTCATAAAACCTCCAAAAAAAAGTTAATACGCATTAGACGTTAAAAAAAAAAAAAAATTCAAAAAAATTTTTATTTTGAGTTTTTACTCAAATAAAGAACTTTTTCTAAAAAATCAAAATGAAACTCACTTTGATTTAATATTTCCAATTTCTCGTCTAATGATAACTCAAATAGTTCAATAAAATCAAGTTTTTCGTTTTTTAAAAATTTTTTATAAAGTTTTTTATATAATTTTGTATGTTTTGATATTTTTTCTACTAAAAAAATATTATCTCTTTTTCTAACACAACTACAACACCTATCACCACAGGTTTCAGAGCTACTTCTAAAAATTTTTGAAAGTGTTTGATGTTTACAATCTACTCCAAAAAAATAGATTATAAGTTGCAAAAAATCACTCCACAACTGCTCTAAACTCTCTTTAAAAGCCAACTTTACACTCTCAAATTTTGTAGAATCTACACTATACAACAAAAGTTTATAATCTATGTTTCCATTTTTTTTTAGAAGGGTTAAAATATCAAGTATAATGTTTTTAGACTCAAATCTCTCTAAAATAGAGAGATTTATAAAATTTTTCTCTTCTGAATTAATTTTAATAGCTAATGTATCTGTTTTTTTATCTAAAATACTATTTTTTTCAGATAATAAAATATCTAAAATCTTTTGTAGTTTTGGATAGTAAAATTTACTATTAATAATCTTATACTCAACAATTGCACTTGAAAACTCATCAACACAGCCCTGAAGCATTGCAATAACATAAAGCTGTTTCTCTATTGGAGTCTCAAATTTTGTAGATCCCTCTTTTAATTTATCTAAAAAACTTTCAATTTCACTCTCATAATCAATTGATTTTAAAAATTTATAAACTCTTAAAATATCCTCAAAACTAAGCCAAAGTGTGGCCTCTGAAATATCTCCATCCCTTCCTGCTCTACCAATCTGCTGAACATAATCCTCAATAGTCAATGGTATTGATAGGTGATGAATTTCTCGAATATCTGGTTTATCGATTCCTGTTCCAAATGCAGTTGTTGCAGAAATAGAGAGTATCTCATTTTTTATAAACTTCAAATATGTCTCTTTTTTTATATGGGAGGGAGCTTTTGCATGATAATATCCAACATTTTCAAACTCTGTTTTCAAACGAAAAAAATATTTCTCAACCTCCCCTCTTGATGTTGAGTATAGTATTGATGGAACACTATTTTTAAAAGTTGAAAAAAAACTCTCTTTTTTGTCACTCTCTGTTTCATAATAATTTATTTTTATTTTTAAATTTTTTCTCTCTGGTGAAAATGAGAAAACTCTATCAAAACTAT
>DYRY01000180.1 GCA_020718465.1 Anaeromyxobacter dehalogenans
AATAGTTTATTATAAAAATATAATAAATTGAGATTTCATTAATTTTGTTTATTTTAAAGCAGAAATTTTTAACTCTTTTCTAAATATTGGAGATTTTAACTATGTTTAAAACAATTGCAGGAATGAAAGATATTTTACCATCAGAGATTTATCAGTGGCATCATGTTGAAAAAATCTGTATGGATGTTTTTAAAAACTTTAATTATAAAGAGATTAGAACTCCTGTTTTAGAGATGACAGCACTTTTTAAACGTGGTGTTGGTGAAACAACTGATATTGTTGAAAAAGAGATGTATACATTTGAAGATAGAGATAAAACTCTTTTAAGCTTACGTCCAGAGGGAACTGCACCTGTTGTTAGAGCATATATCCAGAATAAACTTTTTAATGATCAACCAGTTACAAAACTCTACTATATGGGGGAGATGTATCGCCATGAAAGACCTCAAAAAGGGAGATACAGAGCTTTTCATCAAATTGGTGCAGAGTATTTTGGTGCAACATCACCACTTGCAGATGCAGAGATAATCTCACTAATTTCTGAAATACTTAATAGGTTAAATATTAAAAACTATGTTTTTTATATAAATACAATTGGTTGTCAAGAGTGTAGACCAAACTACAAAGAGGCTTTAAAAAGCTATTTTTCAAATCATATTGAAAACTTGTGTGAACATTGCCAAAAAAGATTAGATACAAACCCATTAAGAATTCTCGACTGTAAAAATAGTAAATGTAAAGAGATTGCTGAAAATTCACCTATAATTATTGATTATGTTTGTGAAACTTGTAAAACACATCATGAGGAGTTAATTAAATTAGTTGACCTTATAAAAATTCCATACAAAATAGATTATAGAATTGTTAGAGGTTTAGATTATTATGTTAGAACTACTTTTGAAGTTAAAGAGGAGGGGGGAGTTTTAGGAGCTCAAAATACAATTCTTGGTGGTGGTAGATATAATGGGCTTGTTTCTCAACTTGGTGGTCCACAAACAGAGGCAATTGGATTTGCAATTGGTGTCGAAAGATTACTCTATCTACTTGAAAATCTTTTAGATAATGAATATATTGAGTATGCTGTTATTCCATTGGGAAAAGAGCAAATTGATATTGCTTTTAAAATTGCTACATCTTTACGTTTGAAAGGGTTTTCGGTTGATATTGACCCTCGTTCTGGTTCACTAAAAAGTCAAATGAGATGGGCAAATAAGTTAGGGGCAAAATCGGTTATAATTATTGGAGAAGATGAGCAAAAAAATAACACATATATTGAGAAAAACATGGAGACATCAGAACAAAAAATTTGTTCTATTAGTGAGATTTTGAGTTAAAGTTTTAATTTTTAAAATAGATGCTTAAAATAGGAGAGTATTGATAACTGATTATTTTTTTTTACAGACAAAAAATGGAATCTCAAATGGTTAATAATAATATCACTTTTTTTAAAATAGGAAACTACACAAATCATAATTTGGTATCTTTAATAAAAAAAAATAGAAACACCGATTTTACAAAAATGATTGATTTAATATCTGAAGAGTATGATTTTTCAGAGGTTATTCCAACACTACTCAATATGATAACAGATGACATCACCCAAAAAGAGATAATTTTTTATTTTGATTTACTTAACTATTTTTTCTCTTTTCCTGTTGGAGAGATGAGAGATTTCTATCTAAAAATGATGGAGGAGAAACTTTTAAATAAACTAAAAACTCTTGAAAAGGGGGATTATAGAAGTATAATTTATCAATTTATGATAGACTACTCACCACTTTATGATTTTAAAATATCAACATTAAAAATGTTATTTCCTCTTGATCAAATAATGCTTTTGAAAAAAATTGTTGAGATTGCAACAAAAAAATCCTATTTACGATTTTTTCTAGCATATGAGTTGCTTATGTTTTTTAATAAAAATGAGATAAATAATTTATGGCTAACAATAAAATCACTTCCACCAAAAGAGGCAATGTTTATTTGTTATCTATTTCATACATATTTAACAGATAAATATAAAAAAGAGCTTTTTAAATTTCTGCCAAAAGTTGGTGATTCAGAGATAAAATCGTTTTATCCATATTTAAAAACTCTCTATCCATCAAAAGAGTTGTATTTTAGAAATCTTTTTCCTAATATACAGTTTGATAAAATTCAGAATCAACAGAGAGTTAGAAATGGATTTTTAAATAGAACAGAGCTATATCTATCATCAAAAAAAGATACAATAATTCTTGTTTCAGACTTTTTTGAGTATACAAGATATACATCTATATTTGAGTTTGATACTAATTTTAAATTGATAAATTCGCAGATTTTTCGACAACCATCTCTATTCTCAAGAGATGATTTTATGAAGCATATAAAATATACTCATCCATACTCTATTGAGATAAATTTTGATCATGCTTTAACAATATTAAAGGCTATTTTTTATGATATAGAGCAAACAGACACTCTTCCATACACATATATTTTAATACATCACTTCTTTTTCAAGGGTAATTTTAAAGGTGAAAAATATAATTTTCATAATATCGAGCCACTACTTATAGAGATTTCAGGCTCTAAAAATATTCTCTATTCACATATAAATAAAAATTATCTTCACTTTTTTATTGATTTTGATACCATTTTCGATGCTCAAGTTTATGAAATGAATAAAAATCAACAATCTCTCTATTTAAAATCTCCAGTTTTTAAGGAAAAACTTGATAATTACATCAATCTTGATAGAGAGATGATTTTAAAAAAACTTAATTTTGCAATAGAGCTATCAATTATAAAAGCGGGACCTCCTGAAGTTCCACATTTTTTAAAACAGATTTATGATATTTTAAGTGTTGAAAACTCTGAATATAGTGGTAAACTTCAATTTTTAGAGTCTTTTTTTAAAACTTATCTCTTATCTAGTGGTAAAAAATAGAATAATGAATAAAAAAGAGAAACTACTTTTAACTCAAATCATTAATTTGTGTGGTGATTTTAGTGATATATTTTTAAATCAAATTAAAAATATATCTTTAGATTTAAACTCTATAAATATAAAAAAATATCTTTACAAAGTAGTAAAAAGAGTACTTTTTTTAAAGTTTTTACAACAAAAAATCTCTCCAAAATTTCGCTTTCCACTAGTCTCAGAAAAATATTTCTCAAAAAATGCTGTATTAAATAATGAAAATTATCACAAAAATATTTTTAATCGGTTGCTTTTTGATGTTCTACCAGTAAAAACAGAGTTAAGAGTAAAAGAGGTACAAACAGCACATTTTGCACTAACACCACAAATTAGTGAGGAGTTTTTTTTTAAAGATGAGATCGATTTAGCTTTAGAGAAACATGATTTATATTTAGTAGATGATTTTTTCTTAGAGATATTTACTATTTTTGAGCCATTTAGTTTCTCTATTGATGAGTTTTTAGGAGATAAAAATATTATAACTCCACATATTTTAGGGGTTTTACTTGAGTACATATCTGAAAATGCAGATAAAAAAGGGAGTGGCTCATTCTATACACCTCCAGATATGGCCTTATTCATGCTTCAGGAGAGCTATCCACTTCTAAAAAACATGAAAACTCCGAAAATAGTTGAGCCTTCTGTTGGGGGTGGTGCTTTTTTAATTCCCCTTATCTATTTTCTAAAAAAAGAGGGATATTTAAACTCCTATAGTGAGATAAAAAATTTTGTATGTAGTAATTTAACACTAATTGATATTGATAGTGAGGCAATATATATTGCAAAAATGAGATTAACACTATCCTTAATTAATTATCAAGAGATTATTGACCATGAGCACAATCGAGGAGTAGAACCACTATTAAAATTTACTTTCTTTTATGAAAAAAATGTTTTTGATTTTAAAGATGAGTTAGAGTTTAAATGTTTTTTTAAAGATAAATTTGATTTTATAATTGGAAATCCACCATATATTGGTGAAAAAGGGAATAAAGAGATTTTTCAAAAAGCAAAAAGTGGATATTTTAAAAAATATTATCAAAGTAAAATGGATTTCTACTATTTTTTCTTTTTTTATGGATTAAATATTTTAAATGATGATGGAGTTATCTCTTTTATAACAACAAACTACTATCTTACAGCAACATCTGCAAAAACTTTAAGAGAGATGATGTTTTCAAATATGGTTGTTGAAAAAATGTTTGACTTTCAGGAGGTTAGAGTTTTTAAAATGGCAATTGGTCAACATAATCTAATATCTATTCTAAGAAAATCACACAATCCTGACTATTTAGCAACTTTAGTAAGATATGAACAGAGTGGTTCTAAACCAAATATAAAAGTGGCAACATCAATAAAAAACAATCAGAAAAAAACTAAAAAAAGATATAAAATTGAGAAAAATATCTATGAAATAAAACAAAAAGAGCTTTATGTTGGAGATGATTACTATATATTTTTTGAAAAAAATATTGAAGATTCTATAATTAATAAAATGAGTTTATTTCCAAAACTCTCTAATTTTGCACATGTAAATCAAGGAATTGTATCTGGTTATGATAAAGCTTTTATTTTTGATTCCGAAAAAATAGATTTTAAAAATAAAGAGAGTGATATTTTTATAGAGAAATTTTATAAAAACTCTGATATTTTCAAATATATTGTTAATGAAGAGACAACAAAAAGAGTTCTCTATATTGATAAAGATATTAATTTTGAAAAATATAGCGAAATAGGGGAATATCTTTTAAAATTTGAGAAAATTTTAAAAGACAGAATTAAAAGATATGATGAAACCTATCCATGGTATAAAATACATCGACCAAGAGATAGAAAAATATTTCAAGAGTTAAAAATTGTAGCTCCACAACGCTCTGCAGAGAATCGATTTGCAATCTCTAAATCTGATTTTTTCGGAAGTGCTGATATCTATTATATAAATTTAAAGAAAAATGCACCATTTTCAATATACTATCTTTTAGCACTTTTAAATTCAGAGCCTTACTATAATTGGTTATATAATAGAGGAAAAAGAAAGGGGAAAATTCTTGAACTATACTCAACACCACTTTTACAAGTTCCAATCTATATTCCAACAGAAAATGAGGATAATATTATATCAAAAATAACATTAGAGATTATTCGTAAGCAAAACTCCCTTCTTAAAAATATATCAATTGATAGAGATAAAGTTTTAAAAGAGATTGATTCTCTTCAGAATACTCTTAATAAAATTGTTTTAGGTTTAATTTTAAAATAGCAATAAAAGAAGAGTATATTTCTGACTCTTTTTTAAAGAAAATTACTAATTTTA
>DYRY01000181.1 GCA_020718465.1 Anaeromyxobacter dehalogenans
AATATATTTTCTTTCAAATTTCTCATTTTTTAAATATTTTATAAATTCGTTTAACTCAATATTATCTTTTAAATCATTAATAAAAATAACATTATCTCTTTTTATATCTGTAGTTTTAAAAAGAGTTATAACATTTTTAATTTCATTTAAATTATTTATTATTTCTGTGTTTTGAGTTAGCAAAAAGATATCTTTAATTTCTGTGTTTTGAGTTAATAAAGATATCTCTTTATTTTCTGTGTTTTGAGTTAATAAAGATAAAAAATTTTCAATATTTAGTAGATTAACTTCAATTTGTGAAATTTCAAAAATATATTTTAAAACTTCATAAGTGGGTGTAATATTAAATCTATTTAAACTATTTTCAGAAATAAATAAAGTAATTTTAGATTTATCTATATTATTAATAACTCTTTTTTTAATTATATTTACAATATTTTCAATATAAAATTTAAAATCTAAAATATCAATTTTCTCTTTTAAAAATGAGTTTGCATCAATTAAAACATTTATCATAAAACCTCCTATTAATCTTCATTTAAAAGTATATTATTAATATACTCCTCTATTTGGCTAAATGGTTTATTAATTAAATCATTTATAATTTTTTCATTCTCTACAAATTTTGGATGTTCCGATAATAAATAGTGAATAACTCCTTCACTATCCATTCCTTGAATCTCTTCTTTTAATTTATATCTTCTTTTAATTGCATCATCAATTGAGTCAATAAAATTTGTTGTGGATGTTAATACTATTTTTTTACTGTTCTCTTTTAATATCTCATCAATATCCTGCAATAATACTCCACGAATTGCTTGAGAAGTTGTAAAAGCAGAATCAATTTCATCAAGATTTATAACAATACCACTTATATTTGTTAATAGTTTACAGGCATTATAGATATTTTTAAAACTTATTGAGCCATCTATCAAAGATTTTGTTTGAAGTTGAATATAGTAATAATTTAATTCTGATGCGATTGCTTTTGTTAACTGGCTTTTTCCTGTTCCTGATTTTCCATAAAATAAAAAGGAGTGAAAATCTTTTTTTAAAGCTTTTTTTATTTTTTCTTTAACATCTTTATAGCCATATATTTTATCAAAGCTAAATTCATAAAGAAGCTCTAAATTTGCTCCAACTCTTTTTAATGAGGTTCCAACATATTTTTCAATTACATTTTTTATTGCAACATCAATATTTTTATTTAAATCTTTAATATCTGCTCCAATATTTTTTATATCTCTTCCTGATAAACCATACATTTTTGAAGATTCACAAAGATATTTCTCTCCTAAATATTTTTTAACAAGCTCTTCAACACTACTATTATTAGGTAATCCAATATTAATCACTTCAAATCTACTTAAAATTGCATCATCAATAAGTTGAATATTATTTGTTGAAGAGATAACAAATATCTCATTACTATCTTTTATTCCTTCGATATTTGCCAAAAATTCATTAACAATATCGGCAGTAAAACTATCTCCGCTGTTTGCATTTCCTGTTCTGTTTGGAAAAACTCTATCAACTTCATCAATATAAAGTATTGCAGGTTTATTTTGAATTAATTCATTAAAAATATCTCTTGTTTTTAATCCCGATTGCCCTACAAAACCTGCTTTAAAATCGGACATTGATGTTTTTTTGAAATAACACTCCGATTCATTTGCCAAAGCCTCTGCAATCATTGTTTTTCCTGTTCCAGGTTCTCCACAAAAAATAATCCCTTTTTTACCTTTTTTTTCTAAAAAACTTTGATAAATTTTTTTTATATTCTCTTTTATCTCTTTATCTAAAATCACATCTATTAATTTTATTGGAGGATTATAAAATTTTAAAACAAAATTATCTTTTAATTCCTCCTCTATTTTTGATTCCTCTATTTTTTCATTTAATTCATTTGAAAACTTAATTATAATGCTATTTAAATTCGGTTTTGGAGACTCTTCAATATATTTTGCTGCAATTTGCTTTGGAGCATTAAGCATTATTTTATTTTTTATGCTTATTCCAATAATTGTATTTGATATTTCAAATATATTTGGAAAAATAATCTCTGTTAAAGCGGGATGAATCTCTTTTGATTCTAAACTAAAACCATGACTTTTTAACATCCCTATTTCACTACCTCTTACAATAAAAAAAGAGTATTGATTTTTATTTTTCCAAACATTTAAAGATTTATCAATTAAATCTTCGTTTAATTGTCTACCTTCAAATCCATTTATTAAAGTTATAAAATCATCAACAATAATACCTATTTTAAATTTATCATATTTATCCATTGCAATAGAGATTTTTTCAAAATAGTTTATAATTTCTGAATCACTGCTTAAATTTTCTTGAGTATATATTTGACCTGTTTTAATATTGTCAGAATTACGTGATTTTCCTGCTAAATCATCTTTTGATATTGAGTTTTGTTTTGTTAAACTTTCAAATAACTCTTTACCTTTTATCAAATTTACACTTTTTCCTTTGTTTGTGATTATTATAATTATATCTGATTTTTTATCATTTAAATACTCTACCAATGAATCGACAACAGAAAATAGTTTTAATTTACTTCCATATAAAAAATTATCATTTATATAACTTTCTCTTCCGTATAAAATAAAAAAGTTTTGACCTTTTACTATTTTATTATTTATATCACTTAAAAATCTGTGATTTTTAACAAAATTATCACTCATTTAATAGCCTCATGAAAACTGTTTAAATGTTTTTCTTTTATTTGCAAAAGCTTCTCCTACTAATATTTCAGTTTCATAAACAAGAACATTAATATGAATAATTCTATTTTCATCCATAACTATCTCATAGTCAATATATTTATTTATCCAATTATCATTTTTTTCAATTGTAAATTGATATTTTTTTTCAATGTTTTTATCATAAAGATTTTTTTCATCCAATAACTCCTCAATATTTTTTGTTTTTAAAAGTATAAATTGATTATTTTTATCTCCTGAATATTTCATAATAAATTTTTTATCACCATTATAAACAAAATCGGAAAATCTTATCTTTTTTGTTGGTAATTTTGCCCCTTTTGGAACAATTTCAATCGCAATATAATTTCCATAACTTCCATAACTTACATCACTATTTTTATAAGTTAAACTATTTATTGAGTTGATATAATCGCAAAAAATACCAATACAAAATGGATTATTATTATCATTTGTTATTGACATCATTCCACTAGATTCAATTGCAGCACCAAGAGGAATAGAGTCATCAGTTACTCTTATTTCGGCAGTTTTTCTTATCTCTTCATTGTTTGGATACTTTTTAAAAATATCTTTTATTGCATCTTTTATTAAAAATAGTTCTCCACTTCCTCCAGCAGTTATTAAGTAATCAATATCAATATTTTTTTTATCCAAATTAGTTTTAATTGTTTTTAATCTCTCTTTAACTTGATTTATATAGTTTTCACCCGCTTTTTTGATAATTTTATAATCAATAAGATACTGTTTTTCATTAAATTCAAACTCTTCTGGGATTTGCTCATTTAAATTATTAGGATAATCTTTCAATATTCGATTATTATATTTTATTTTTGCATTTTCAAGAGATGATAAAAATTTTCGATACTCAACATTATCATAATCTATTTTTTTTCCTAATAGTTCATAAGCAATTGCTAAATCAAGATGACTTCCTGCGATTTCAATATTATCATTAAAATCTTTATGAGACTCCAGTTTTTTATTTTCGGGAGTAAACTCAACTAAAGAGATATCTGTTGTTCCTGCTCCTGCATCAATAACAAGCATTCTATTTTTAACACTAATTTTTCTATTTACATTATAAATATAGTAAATTGCTGAAGCTTGTGGTTCTGGCAATAAAACAAGGCCACTTTCACTTAATTTAAATCCAGAATCTTTAAATATATCTCTTATTATCTCATTTTTTTCACTATTCCATAAGTTAGGAACTGTTATTTTTGCTTTTTTTAAACTCTCTTCCCCTATCTCCTCAACTAAAACTTTATAAAGTTGTGATAAAAATATAACAGCTCTCTCCTCTTCGTTTTTATCTTTACCAATTCCAAGTTTAAATCTTGTGTAGGCCTCTTTTCCTTTAATCCAATCAAATTTTGCCTCTTTTCCAATTTTTCCATCTTTTGTTACAATTGAGGAGATAATTCCCTCTTTATCTCTAATTTTTTTTCCTGCTTTTTCAAGAGGAAGTAGAATCGGAGTTGGAGACTCCTCTCTTACTATTGATATTTTTGTATTAAATGTACCAAAATCTACTCCAACACCAACTATTCCCATTAATACTCCTATATCTCTTCAAAATAAAATTCAATTATAAAAGTTTTAAATTAAAATTGCAAATTAATTTACTTGATTTTAACTTTTCTATAGTTAGAAAAAAATAATTAAAAATAATTTTATAGTTAAACAAAAGTTTTCTATGTTTTTGATAATTATTTTTTTTTATTTTAAAGTAGTTAATAAAAGTTTTTTCTTCAAAGAGTATAATTAATTAAACATAATTTATTTATAAGATTACAAATAAATTTTCTTTCTTTCTCCCCTCTCCAAGTATTGGAGAGGGGTCGGGGGAGAGGGTGGGGCAGGTAAAGTTAAATCAAATATTATTCAGAATTTTACATTTAGATTATCAAACATTTTTTATTTTTTTTAAATAATTTTCTTTTATATCTCTTCAAAAATATTTCTATTTTCAACAGAATCAAAATCATACTCATAACCTTCACTATTTAGGCAGATTTTTCCATCATTAATAAAATATAAATACTCTCTGTAGTTTTTTGAGCCATAATAAAAGCCATCTTTTTCAATAATAAAACCATTTTCTAGTGGATAAAAATTTATTTTTGGTTTTTGTAAACCTTCAAGTTTTAAATCAATTGTATTATATTTTGTTTTAAATTTTATTTCTCCGTTTTTGTTAAAACAAATTTCATTTCCATTTTTATAATAAATTACAATGTAATTATCAAACTTCTGAATCCCATAAATTGGGAGAATTGGATTATCTGAAATATTTTTGCTATTTTTTAAATCAAATTTTTTAATTTCCCAAATTTTAATAGTTTTATCATCACTTTCTGAAACAATATTTTCCCCATCTGGAGTTATTGCAACAGACCAAACTGAATCAGTATGCCCCTCTAAAGTTTTTAAACATTGTCCATTAAAATCCCAAATTTTAATAGTTTTATCACTACTTCCTGAAACAATATTTTCCCCATCTGGAGTTATTGCAACAGACCAAACTGA
>DYRY01000031.1:0-15962 GCA_020718465.1 Anaeromyxobacter dehalogenans
AAAAATATAAAAAAAACTCTTTTTATCACTTTTTTTAAGTTATGCAAGATATCTATTATAAATATAGAGATCATGGATTTATTGATGGTGCAACTGTGAATATAGATTTTAAATCTTTATCATAAAATGTTGCTCCAATTCCTAAATAGAAATCTCTTTTACTACTATCAAATAGATAGTATCCACCTGTATTTAAAAATAGATGTTTTCCAACATAATATCTTAAACCAAGTCTTACATTTGGATAATCTTCAAAAAAGTCATTAAATCTTGTTGATAAAATAAATTTATCTTTAATAAAATCTATATCAGCACCAAATCCAGCACTACTCTCAAAAATACCATATTTTAAAGTAAGAAAATAGAATCTCATTGCTAAATAAACATTCCAAGATAAAGTATCCTCATAAACAGTCTCTTTATTCTCTTCAATTGATCCATCTTTTTGGATAACTGTTTTTTTACTACTTGTTTTAACATCAAATGGTGAACTTGTTACTCCTAAAAAATAGTATTTATTAGGGCTTGGTTGAAATCTAACTCCAAAATCATGATTTGCACCCCCTAAACGAACCATATACTCAGAGTGAGCATCAATTATTGTTCTTAGTGATGTAAATGAATCTGTAAATTCTGAAGCAGTATTAATCATACTTTCAACATCTGTTTGCACTTTTTTAGAGCTTATTAATGCACCAACAGTTCCCTCACCTCTACTAATTTTACCAGTTATATCATCAACATTCTCTGTAATACTGTTTATATTTTTAACAGAGTTTCCTATAGAATCCATTTCTCCACTTGAATCTGCAAGAATTTTATCAAGATTTTTTAGTATTGAGGAGAAATGTTCCTGATTATCTTTAAGAATAGATGAGGCTGATTTGATTGTCTGATTTGTGCTATTTAGTATATCTCCAAATTGTTTTTCAAAATTGGGAGACCATTGAGTAATCTGTTTTGTGAATGTATTGATATTATCCATTATAAGATCAATTTTGTTGTTATTTTTTGCTAAGACATCATTAAGTTGCTTTGTAATTTCATCAAGTTTTTTTATAATAGATGTTACAGAGTCAATATTATTTTGATCTGCAATTATCTTTTTTAGCTCTTTCGTCATATCACGAATATCACCAGCAATATCATCAAATTTATCCATCATTCCACCGATTGATGGAACTTCAACAACATTTTTAAGTTCAGAGTTATGTAGAAGTGGATTTCCAATAATACCAACCGTTAACTCTAAATAGCTATCGCCTAATATAGATGAATTTTTTTTTGAGATTGTTGCATCTGATTTGAGATGTATCTCACCTTTTAGGGTTATTGTAATTTTTGCTCTTATTCCACTCTCATCAAGTGCTATTCTTTTTATTTCGCCAACATTTATACCAGCAATCTGTATTCTTGATTTTTCAGTAAGCCCTGTTGCATCAGAGAATAGTGCATACATTTGATAGCTTGACTGATTATCTCCAATTCCTTTTTTTACTGAATTGAAGAAAAAAAAGAATGAAAAAACTGATAAAATAACAAGGAGACCAACTTTAAATGGTGTAAAAAATTGCTCCATAAATCATCCTCCCACGGATATGATTTAAAATTTAATATATATTTTAAATTTTTATAATCTATTTTGTTTTTTAATAGTTACTCCACTATTAAAGTATCTCCTTTTGCTAAATTTTTATCTTTTAAAAATCCAGCCTTTAATTCTAATGCAAAAGAGGCTTTAGAGTAGATTTTACTAACTGCTCTTCTAGGAAAATTTTGTAAAATCTCAATAATCTCCCCATTTTTTGTGAAAAATATAATATCAAGGGGATAGTTCATAAAAAACATGTGAATTGAGTTTGTTTTTGTTAATAAAAGTGAGTAATTTTCTGGTAACTCAGAAGCCATCATTAGTCCACGAAATCGTTTCCAAAAACTATCAGCAACATAGCAGTTGCAAAGTTTCTCATTTTTCTCATCCCTCTTAATAAAAACCTCTTTTTTGGTATATTTTTCTAAATAACTCTCTTTATTCATGTATAAACCAATGAAATACATCTATTTATTTAATTTTTTATAAAAATGACCACTCTTTGTAAAAAGCTCAATCTCTGCTTTTTGGTCAATAGTCTCATTTAATCTTTTTATAATATCATCCCTTGAGTCATATTTTGAAAATGTTATTTTTGAGGCATTATCAGGACGATAGTTTATTGGTAAAAACTCAAAAAGATAAACATTAATGAAATCTTTTCCTTTCACTTCATCATAATAAACAATATATTCATTATTTAAAAGAATTGTAACATCTTTCCAAACCTCTTTGCTTTGATTTCTTATCTCAAAAACAATATGATAATTTGAACCAATTGTTTTTCTTACCTCTGCTCCAAGACCAACATATGGATTAAAAGAGAATATGTTATAAACAACTGTTGATAGAATAGCAAGATATGTTAAAATAAGTGATATTTTTGATATTGACATTTTTACCTATACAAATTAAAAATAGTATCTAACTCCAACACCACCAGATAGATAAAAATCGGTCTCTGGTATAAGTGCAATACCTGGAACTATCTCTAAAAATATCTCAAATTGATTACCAGGAAAAACATACTCTAAACCAAGAGGAACTCTTGCACCAACATGCACAGAATCAAATATCACAACAGCCCCACCAATACCATAATATATTCCAAAAGAGCCTTTTTTTACTTCAACTAATTCAAAGTGATGAAATAGATAGTTTATATGAATATATACAATATCATTTTTAAATGACCATGCAACACCTGCATCAAAAGCCATATTTTTAGTTGTCCATAGTTTTCCAGTTAGACCACTTGGTTCACCAAACATAACTCCTAATCCAAAATTTTTTGGAGAGGAGGCTCCCATCAAAGATATTGATAGAAAAAACATAATTAGTAGAATGAGTTTTTTCATAAATTCCCCAATAACTGAGTCTATTTTAGTCAAAAGATAAAAAAATACAAGATTTATTTATAAAATATTTTTAAAAAATAGATATTTTAAGTTAATTAACTCAAAAAAACTAAGTGATTGGAAAAATAACAAAAATAGTTGCATCCCAAATCGTATGAGATATAATATTCAGATAAAGCGAATTAAATCTCCAATAACTCCAACTCCAAAAAACACCATATAAAAATATTGCACTTCCTACCCCTAAAAGAGTAGTTTTAAAAACTATTTTCTCTTTTTTGAACTCACTTAATCCAACTAAAATTAAAAAAAATGTTGCAAACAACATTAAGTAAAAGGTTGAAAAATAGTTTTTGGTTAATGGGGAAAACATTAAAAACCAAAGTAAAAATGCAAATATTACTGATATTATCTCAAAATTTGGAGTTTTTTCATTTTTGATTTTATCAAAAAAGCTTTTTAAAAATAGCTTTTTTTTGCTTTCTAATATAAAACCTCTTCCAAAAAGTGTTTATAAAATATTTTTTATAATCTAAAAAAAATTAATATATATTTGGAGTAAAAACATCTTGATTTGATTTTAAGTAACTCTCTTTTCTCTCTGCTTCATCAGATAAAACATCATAAATTCCAAATTTATAAAGCCAAAAAAGTATAGCATTTCTATAATGTCTCTCTATTTTTGTTTTTGTTTTTTTTAAAAATCCAATATTTTTATCATCATGAGGAGAGATTAGTTCTGCAACAACACCAATTGAATTTAATTTATAATCATTTGTCATTTGAAGAAGTCTAAAAAGATGAAAATTTTGAGAAATCATTAAAAAATTTTTATTTTTAGCATTTGGAATATATGATAGATGTCTAATTGTGTCATGTGTATCATAGCCATAGTAATCTTTTATAATATCTTTCTTATTTATATTATTGGATAAAAGATAATTTTCAATAGAGTCTACCTCATATTTTCCACTTCCACTTATAATAATTGGAGTAGATTTTTTTTTATAAATTAATATAGTGGTATCTGCTCTTTGTTTCATTATTGGTGATAAAGTGTTTTTAGGATAGACTTTCGCACCAAAAAGTATAATAAAATCCTGATTTTCAGTATTAAATGTGAGTTTTGAGACTGTTTTTGTTCCAATTGTATAGATAAATGGGGTTAATGTAACTAAAATTATAGATAAAGATATTAAAATTAAAAAAATATATATAATTTTTTTCAAAATAGACCAAAAAAATCATTTATAACATGTTTTTTTTTAATAAAAAAGATTTTTTCTCTGTTTTTTTTAATAAAAAAGATTTTTTCTCTGTTTTTTTATTGATTTTAAATATAAAAATCCTTAGCTTATTACAACTATGGTTTTAAAGGAGACCTATGATAATATCACTAGAGAGTTTACTTACAATTGCATCTATATTTTTTGGAGCCTCCTGGGGGAGTTTTTTAAATGTTGTTATATCAAGAGTTCCAGAGGGATTGAGTGTTGTTTCACCTCCAAGTAGATGCCCAAAGTGTGGAAATGGAATAAAGTTTTATGATAACATTCCAATTCTAAGTTGGCTTATATTAAGGGGGAAATGTCGAAATTGTAAAACAGGAATATCTATTCAATATCCAATAATAGAGCTTTTAGGTGCTTTAATGGGTTTGGCTTTATATAAAGAGTTTGACATCTCTTTTGAGTACTTTTACTATTTTGTTTTTGTTTTTGGTGGGATTGCTCTTGCATATATTGATTTAAAAACTTGGCTTGTTCCAATGCCAATTGTTATAATAATGTCAACTATTGGTTTTATTGCTCCTTTACTATTTTTTATTGTTGATGTCCCTTTTTATATCTCATTGAAAGAGTCTGTTTTTGGCTTTTTTTTAGGAGGGGGGATTATATCTTTTATCATCCTATTTTATAAATATGTCAGAAAAATGGATGCTTTGGGGTGGGGAGATGCCTATGTTTTAGCTATGATTGGTCTTTTTATTGGAAATAAAGGGGTTCTTGTAACACTTTTTTTAGCAACACTTCAAGCAAGTGTTATTGGAATTGGAATGATATTAATCAATAAAAAATCTACAGTTCCATATGATGATGTAAAAGATAATGATCCTATTAAAAATAAAGCAGCACTTCCATTTGTTCCATTTTTAATTATTGGAAGTTTTGAATTTCTCTTTTTTGGAGAGAAATTAATCAATTGGTATCTAAATTTTATGAAATCAATTACATAATCTAAGAAATAGTTTTCTTTTTAAATGTTTTATAGCAATAACTTTATATATATATTGTAAAAAAATGGAACTCTTATTGCTAAAAACGAGTTGCATTGTTGGAGATGGTGATGAAAAAGGGTTTTACACTAATAGAGGCGATGATTGTTGTTGGAATAATTGGTTTAATGGCTGCGGTTGTTAGTAACTCAAGCACTGTATTTAGACAATCTGCACAAACAAGATTAGGTGCGAATCAATTTTTTAATCTACTAAAACAGACAAGAACACTTGCAATACTTTCAAGATCAAATGTTTGCGTTCAACTTAATATTGATTCAAAAATTATGAATACCTACTGTGGTAGTACAGAACCAGTATTCACAGATAGAGCAGGAGATCTATACAACAAAATGAAGGGTTCTTTTGATGCAAAGGTAATAAATACAGAAACTATATCAGGAACAACAGGTTGTACTGGAGTGGTTCAATATACTTTTGATTCAAGAGGAATGCTTTCTGGAACAGTTTGTAGAGCTATTCGATTTAAAGAGAGAGAGGCAAATGAGTATTACATTATTGAGTCTTCAATAACAGGTTCAGTACGAAATTGTAAAAAAGATAGTGAAGCTAATGATTGTAACTAAATTTACATTTTTTATAAATTACTATAAAGTATTGAAAAGATTGTGTTTATATAGTTTTAGTTATAATAGAACGTTTTTGATAAGGGGTTAATATGAAGGGATTTACAATTATTGAGGTTATGATAGCCCTTTTTATTTTATTAGTTGGTATAACAGGTGTTATAAGAATTCAGATAGCGGGTGCTTCTGTTGCATCACTCTCAAATAGTGTAACTGTTGCACAAAACATAGCTCAATCAATGTTGCAACGTGAGTTGTCAAGAGGAACAACTGCACTTATTTCAACAGGAGTTTGTGGAAACCAAACTGGTCTTATTCCAACTTCAAATCCTTTTAATTACACCATAAATTGTACAGTAAGAACAAATACAATTCCTGTTATTGGTAGTGTAAATATACCTATTGGAGCAGGAACTACTAGTACAGATAAAACTAATGCAGCATCTGTTGTTGTTGCAGTATCTTGGAGTGATACATTAGGGGAAACTCATCAAGTTTTTAGTGTTGGAATGTCAACTCAACAGTAGTTGAGTTTATTACACTATATTACTATTTTGCTATAACAAAAACTGTTTTTATTGAGAGGTTGATATGAGAAAGGGGTTTACAATAATTGAACTTATGATTGCTATCTCTGTTGGAATGGCAGTTTTTGGTGGTGTTTTTACCACTTTTAGGCAACAGAATATCATCTATCTTCGTCAAGAGAGTAAAATCACTTTAAATCAAGATATTCGTATTGCTCTTGATATAATGCAACGATATATAAGAAGAGCAGGAATAAGTACTACGAACTGTCTTGGACCTAGTTGTACAGGTATTCAGAGTGGTTCTGGTGAGTTAAAACTTATTTTAACATCAGATTTAAATCTTAATGGTACAATTGAAACAAATACATTAGGAAATTCAGAACAGTATGCTTTTATTGTTAATAATGGAACTCTCTATTTTTGTTATAATGCAACATCATATGTTGCAGATAGATGTGAATTTTTACTTACAAATTTGGTTGATTCAGCAGATCCTGGAGCATTTAAATTTGAGTATTTTTCTGGAGCAGTTGCTACATCTGATTTAATAAAAGTAGATAAAGTGAGAGTAACACTTCAAACCAAATCACAAAGAGAGGACACTCTGGATGGTGGTTATATAATAAGTGATATAATTACAACAGATATTTTTGTTATAAATAAAACATTTAGAACAAACTAAGATATTTTAATATGAGGTTAATATGTGGAAAAAAATTCATAAAGAGGAGGATGGGATTGTGTTAATAACATCCCTACTATTTTTGATGGCTGTAACATTTTTAGCATTAGCTGGAATTCAGAATCCCAAAACTGATATTATTATTTCATCAAATGATAGATTCTCAACACAATCTCAACAGTTAGCAAATTTTGCTATTATGGAGGCAAAAAATTGGCTTCTAATCCACCACTCAAATGCTGATATTCCAAGAAATGTATTAATCAATTCGGAGTTATTTGTTAAAGTAGTTCCTCCAACAGACATAACTCTTCCATCATACAACTTTAATACACATGGAGTTATTCCTTGTATTTCTGATGGTACTACACCTGACCCATGTTCAAAATCTTCAGAAAGAAGAATTGTAACAACAGTTGCTGGAACAGAGTATAATGTTGGTAGATATACTTGGAGAGTTGTTCATCTTTCAGGGACAGATACAGCTAATGTTGATGCAAATTTAGGAGGAACTACTACAGGGATTTTAGCAGAGTATAGAACCAAAAAACGTGTTTTTGAAAATGAGGGGGCTGCATTAGATCAAGCAAGTGCATATAAAGAGTTCTACTATATTCGGTCAACAGGTGAAGCTTTTATGGGTGTATCATCATCATCTTTAAGCTCAAATATTATTGCAGAATCAGAAGCAATTGTAAGCTATAAACAGATTATTCCAAATATGAACTAAAATCCATTAAGTAGATACTGATATAACTGCCCCAAGTGGATGATTTACACCATTTATAATAAGTTCGGGATAACCATTCTCAAATGTTATACCAGTTATAACTCCACTTGTTCTTGTGATAACCGGAATTGAGTTTCCTGAACCATCTTGAGCAGTTATTTTAACACTATAATTACCATCAGGTAGTTGATAACCACTCTCTTTTGTACCATCCCAATCAAGATAGTGACTTCCAGAAGGAACAGAATCTTTCTCTATAGTTCTTACAAGCTGACCTGATTCATTATATATTTGAACAGATAATTTCTTGGCAGATTGTGGAAGTTCAAAACCAATTTGAGCAACTCCATCATTTAAAGCAAGCTGATTTCCAGATAAATGAGCTGTTTTACCAATATATTGAACCATTGTTGTATTTGTTGCATTCGATTGTAGAAGAGCTAAATCTCCAATCCCAGAGTTTATCCCCTCCATCTGTTCAAGTGATGAAAATTGTGCTAAATCAGCAATAAAAGCCTCATCGGAAGTTGGATTAAGAGGGTCCTGATTTTGAAGTTTCGTGATTAGAAGTTTTAAAAAATCATCTTTACCAAGTGCATCTTTTGATGATTGTGGAGAAGATGTTGAACTTCCAGTTATATTACTTATATCCATTTTTCTAACCCCTTTTTTAAAATATAAATCTCATATCTTTAAAACCCACTCTTCATGTTATAGTTTTATCTTTTGAAGAAAAATATAAAAGAAAAAACATACAACTCAACATTTTATAGTAAAAATTAAAAAATTACTATAAAAATATAAAAACTAAACAACAACCTCAATAATACCTTGATGAATTGAACCTGTAATCTCCATAGATTCCTCTAAAATATTCTCATTAAACACTTTATGTGAACTATTTTTTCCCTCTTTTTGAGATTGAGAGAATTGAGAGAAAGATAGGTCTAATCCACTATAAAATCCATCCTCATTTTTTAATATTGTTACAATATTTTTTAGTTCATCACGATTTTGCTGTAAAATTTGAAGAGTCTCTTTATTATCAGATTGAAATAGAATTTTCATCTCTTTTTCTGTTTTTGTAACTTTTATCTCAATTGCACCAAGATGTTCTGGCTGAAGTTGAAGAGTAACTCTCTGTTTTCCTTGTGATTTCATAAAATGAATATGCTCCTCTATCTGATTTATAACTGCTTTAGATATAGATCTACCTGTTTGTATTGGAATTTGAGTGTTTTTCTGACTATTTACTCCTAAATTTTCAGAGATATTTTGGCTATTAAAATCTATTTTTTCAGAGATTGATTGTTTTTTTAAATTTTTTAAATCTTTTAGATTTAAAAGAGATTTCTCTGAAATATTAGCAAAATTAACAATATTTTGATTAATTTTATTGTTTAAAATCTCTTGATTTGTTTCAAAATCATCTGATTTTTTTTCAAAAGCCTCAACTAAATTAGTTGCCCCTTTTTTTATATTTTTTGTAATATCACTTAATTTAGTACTATTTTGAAAATCTAAATTTTCAAACTCAATGTTATTTAATTTTTCACCACTTCTTATAATTTTCTGATTTTGCTGTAGTTTTGATATATTTTTACTATTTTTTAAATTATTCATAACATTTTGTTCTTCTGTTTTGATAGTTTTACTATCATGATTGATTAATCTTTTTTTTGATAGTGGTATATTTAAAGAGTTTATTACTAAAAAAATACCTAATTTTTCAGAGTTTTTTTCTAAAAGCTCTTTACTAGTACCATTTTTTTCATCGATTTCACTTTTATTTTTTTGTTGGTTTTCTAAAAAATCACTTTTATTTTCTTTATAATAATCATTTTTTTCAATATATTTTGTTGTATTTTGAATATTTTCTTGTAAAACACTTACAAATGCTCTCTCTTGAACTAAAATATCATGTTTTTTAGTGGAGTTTTCTGATAAAAAATCTACAGTGTTTGAGGTTTTTGCTTTATCATCTAAAAATGTTGAGAATATAGAAGAGATTAACATAGTTTATCTCCAAATAATAATAAAAATTCTATCGACCAATATTACTATTTCTTGATTCTTTATTCACTTGTATCAATAAAAGATAAAAATATTCTCTTTTTTATGTGAATACTATTGGAAGAAAGATTTTGAATATTTATATTTTTCAAGATTGGAGTTTAATTAATTATTTTATAGTGATACCAAATGATGATAAAACTGATTCTTCATTGGTTGCATTTGGGTTAAAACCAAAACTTCCTCCAATATAAATTCTACTGTTTTCATCCATTTTTGATGTTAATACAAAATCATTTTTATCTTTTCCCCACTGTTGATTCCAATTTTCAGTTAAATCATGATATCTATTGATTATGAAAAAATCGGATTCTCCAAAATTTCTCTCTCCTATTTTGCCAGTAGTATTTCCAATGAGATGAATCCCCATATCATTAATTAAAATAGAGTTTAAATACTCACTAAAAGTAGTACCAAACTGTTTTATTGTTGGAGAGGTACATTGAGTTGTTGGTGAACATTTTAAAAGAAAAACATCTGTTTCACCTTTTTGTTCTTCAATCTCCAATTCGCCTTTTGTATTTCCACCAATATATAAATCATTTTCATATTGAGTTATAGAGTAGGCTATATCATTTTCTTGACTTCCCCACTGTTTTACCCATTTTTTTTGAAAATCATGTCTGTTGACAACTAAAAGAAAGGTATCATTTCCACCAATATTTTGTTGGATATTATCACCTATTTTTCCATCTGTTCCACCAACAATATATATCAAATCATCAATTACAACCATTTTTTGAGCAGAGTCATTAAAATTTTCTGTATCACTTGTTTCACTTCGAAAAAGTTTAAAAACACCAATTAATTCCCCATTAATTGGATTAATTTTAGCTAAAAATATATCACTATCTGTTGATTTTTCTGGTTGTATAAAAAATCCACTTGTGTTTCCTAATATTAATAGATATTCAGGTAGTAATTTCATATCTTTTGCTTCATCTTTTTTTAATGCTCCAGTTGAATCATGGCTTCCCCACTGTTTTATCCATTCAATATTTCCATTTTTATCCAACCTTGTTAGGAAGATATCTCCAGAACGATCACCTGCAGTTACTCCAGAACCAAGAAATAGACCTTGTGTTCCTCCAAAAACAAAAACATATCCATTTTGGTCAACCTCAATTGAAAAAACTAAATCTACAGCTGATGTTCCCCACTGTTTTCTCCAAAGCTCCTTTCTATCTCTGTCATATTTAATTAAAAAAATATCACTTGAACCAGAGTTTTGAAATTCTGTTCTAATAGAACCATTTGTTTCTCCAGCAACATAAAGATTATTTTCTTTATCAAAAAAAAGAGATTTAACTCTATCATTTTCTAGTATATCATATATTTTATCTGCTCTACAAAGCTCTGTATTAAAACCTAAACAGGTTGGCTCACAAGAGAGAAATCCATCATTAAATTTTGGATAACCATCACAATTATTACTTGGTGTTGCATCCATACAAAAATCTCTGCAACTAAAATTATCTAATCCATTATCAGCAGAACCATCACAAACTTCATTATTTTCTTTATTTAAAACTTCATTTCTACAACTTTCTATCCTTTTTTGGCAAAAATCAGCAACTCTATCATAGCCATTAATACATCCCCAATCACACAATTTAGGGTTATTCCAATTTTTAGTTTGTGGATTATATGTTACCACCACATTAACAGAAATTGCTTTAGAGTTTGAGGGCATATTTGGGATTTCTGAATTGCATAAAATCAATTTTTCATTTATACATTTACCATTCTCTTCAGTAAAATCAGAAAAACATTCACAAACATACTTTTTAGGTAAAGTGATATTATTTATGCAGATTCTATTTCCAGAGCATAAAACACCTCCATCATTTTTATTACATGGATTTTTCATATCAACACAAAAATTAATATCTTTATCACAAAATCTTTCTGCTGAACAATCGGAATCAGCAATACAACGATTTACTTGAAAAATACATATTCCACCAACACAATCTTCAAAACTACTATTACAAGGATTAATATCACTACAAACAACCCCTTTTACACATGTTTTTGCTGCATTACAGTAGTATTGATTAGGGCATTCGGAGTATTTGCAGGATATGTTTTTATCATCTAAAGAGTCATTGCAACTTAAAATAAATAGTAAAAAAAGGAGAGCAATAAAAATTTTCATAAAACCTCCAAAAGAAAATATTCATAATTATAACAATAATATTGGATTAATAACAACAAAAAAATATTTGATTAATAATTTTTTTTAAATTCTTGAGAAAATACTTTTATACCTAAAAAATATTGAATATTTGTTAAAAAATGTATAGAATCGATTTGGGATTTATTATGGAGTTATGAATGGGTGTTGTTGATTTAGTTATATGGTCAGTAATGATAGGAGCCTCGTTGGCTTTTATCTATATTGTTTGGTCTTATATAAAGGGATTAAAAAAAAGTCCACGAGATATGTGGATTCTTTTCGCAACCAAAATAGTTGAATACACCGCTTATGGTGCAATGAATATGACTTTTATTCTTTGGCTTTCATCTGATTGTGGATTGGGTGATGTTGAGGCAGGACTGTTTATAACTGCTTGGGGAATTGGGTTATCATTAGTTGCAATGATTGCAGGAGCTCTTGTTGATGCAATTGGAATAAAGAAAACATTAATTATAAGTATAGTTATGCTTATTTTTTCAAGATTTTTTATGTTTTGGATAACTAATCCAATATTAGTTATGATATTAGGGTTTATTCCATTAGCACTTGGATTTGCTATTGTTGGTCCTGTTGTTTCAGTTGCAATAAAAAAATATACAACAAAAGAGGGAGCAACATTAGGATTTGGTCTTTTTTATGTGTTGATGAATTTAGCATTTGCAATTGGTGGTTGGCTTTTTGATAAAATTAGAGATACATATCGCTATACAGACCCAGAAACCGGTTTTATAACTGAAAATGTGAAAATTAAACTCTCATTTTTACCAATAGAGTTATCAACATATCAAATAATCCTTTTTATTGGATTTGCTTTAACTTTTATCACACTTATTCTTGTTATTTTTCTAAGAGAGGGTGTTGAAGTTGATGCTGAAGGAAATGTTACAATAACTCCACCTGAAAAAAAAGAGGGAACAGCTATTCAGATTCTTATAAGAACAGCAAAAGAGGCATTTGTAAAAACTGGTGTAATTCTTAAAAATGTTATTTCTGAGAGAAGTTTCTGGATATTTATTTTTATGATAAGCCTTTTAATTCCTGTTAGACTTGTATTTTATCATTTTCATTACACTTTTCCAAAATATGGAATTCGTGTTCTTGGTGAAGGTGCAAAAATTGGTTCTATTTATGGAGTTTTAAATCCTGTTCTTATTATATTTTTTGTTCCACTTGTTGCTGCTTTAACAAAAAAAGTTAGTTCATATAAAATGATGACAATTGGAACATTTATCTCCTCATTTGCAGTTTTTATTGCTGTAATTCCTGGTCATTTTTTTGCTTCACTTGAAAATACTTGGTTAGGAGAGATAATTTTTGTTAGATGGTTAGATTTAGCTCCAGATATGGCAACTTTAGCTCAAAACCCACCAAATCCAGCCTATTTTCCACTTATTTTCTTTATTATTGTTTTTACAATTGGGGAAGCGATTTGGTCACCACGATTGATGCAGTTCACTGTTGAGGTTGCTCCAAAAGGTAAAGAGGGAACCTATTTAGCACTTTCTGTTTTACCATTCTTTGTTGCAAAGCTTTTTGTTGGACCATTATCAGGATGGTTAGTAAAAGCATATACTCCTCTTGTTGATAGAGTTGATGTGGCAGGTAATGTGATTAAAGATAGTGCTGGTAAAGTGATGCAGGTTGCAGGTGATACGTCAAATCATCACATGGTTTGGATTTGGGTTGGTGGAATTGCAATAATATCACCACTTGGTCTATTTTTCCTCAAAAAATTATTTGATCATCATGAAGAGTCAACTCCAAAAGAGGCTAAAGAGTAATTTTTATTAAATCTTATTTAAAATCATAATAATATTTTTAAAACCCAATTACATATAATTAGATTTTTTGTTATAAAAATAAAAAAAATGATTTTTATTTTGTAAATAGATATTTAAATTGCTGTAATTAATTGGAATTTTTATTTGTGAGTAGTTTTTTTATCAAACCATTTCTCAATAACATGCATCTCAACATACTCCTGAATCATTTTTTTTTGTAGAAGAGTTAAATCAATAAATTGAATACCCAATCCCATCTCAACTCCATCTTCAGAGAGCATAATATTTGCAACTTTTCCTTTTATATTCATCCAATAATCAAATTCAGGAAGAAAAAAATTTAGGCTTAATATTGAATCTATCTCAAATGGAACTCTACTTTCAAGAAAAATACCAGTTGAACTTAAATTTCCAGATGATGTGTAGGTTATTCCCCAAGAGCTTTCTGTACTAATAAATGATTTGAATAATACCCTTTCAGAAAGCCGACGGCAAGGGATTTTTTTAGCAATTAATTCCCTATTTTTAAATAATCGATTAAAGAATTTCATGAGACTCCTCAAACAGTTTAGATGATTGTAAATAAATAAAGTGAAAAAAATCAATATTTTGAATTAAAAAAATTTGCTTTCATATAAAAGTTAGTTTAAAATACAGAAAGTGTATTATGGTAGGAATTATGATTGCACATTTGAGTTCATATTTAATTAAAAATAGTATTCTTACTCCAAAAAAAGTGGAGAGAGCACTTCAATATCAAGTTATTAAAAGTGGAACACTCGATACAATTATTGCAGAGCAAGGCTATATCTCTACTCCAGATTTGCAAAAATATATCTCGGATGCACACAAAGATGACCCCTGTTTTTTTTCAACAGAGATTATAAAAATAAAAAAACAGTTTGTTATAAAAACAGAGCGGGAGATAATTGAGAATTATCATGTAATTCCTATATATTCAGATTCTGACTATTTATATTTTTTAGTAAAAGCAAATATAACTCAAGGAACACTTGATTATCTTGAGAAGAAATATCAGAAAAAAGTGAAATACTATGTTGTGTTAGAGGTTGTTTTTGAGTATATCCTTTCAAAGTTGGATTATAAAAAGCTTTTACCTCGTTTTAATCCACTTTTAATATTCTCTGTTGAGAGTTATTTTAAGTTTGAGATAGATACTTCAGATGTTTCTATGGATTTTAATGGTGGGAATATTCAAAGCTCAATATCACAAGAGCCAACTCTTGTAATGAATGAGTTTCTTTCAATAATATCTGAAACAAATTGGAGTCTTGAGAAACTGCATAAATCTTTAAAAGAGGCGAAAGATAGAGATCATATCATTGACATATTTTTCTCTTATTTAGCAAACTATTTTGAATTTGTATCCTTTTTTGGAAAAAGTAAAAACTCATATAAGATAGTTAAATATCTTTTTTCAAATAGAAAAGTTACAACACAGATTGATTTCTCATTTGATGAGGATGATCTTCCATTTTTAAAAGATATCCTATTTGCAAACTCTTATCAACAGGTTTTGTTTAGAGAGACCCCAACACTTTCATTACTTTATAAAAATTTAGCAATTGAGCAGTTTGTTGTAGTTCCAAATCAGATATTTATATTTCCACTTTTCATTAAAAAAAGGGTTATAGCTTTTTTTCTACTGAATTTAAAAAGAGATCAAGTTTTAATTCCAGCAGAGGTGAATTTTTCACTTCTTTCTGATATTGCTACAAATACTCTTGAGTCATTTGTTTTAAAGCAAAAAACAATTTCAGAGAAAGAGGATAGCAATAGTAGTTATAAGGAGGATAATAACTCTATAACAAATGATGTTGTCAATAAAGATGGTGTTTATTATATTGTTAAAAAAAAGGTATTTGAATACTCAAAATCTGTTATTGATGAGGATTATGAGAGTGTATCAAACACTAAAAACATAGATACATTAATTGAGAATCCAATTAACTCAAATATTATTGCTAAGAAGATTGCAGAGACCGAAAATATAAAAACTGAATCAGCAGATGAAAGTTCTGAACAAGTTGAGCTAACAGTTGAATCAGCAGATGAAAGTTCTGAACAAGTTGAGTTAATAGTTGAATCAGCAGATGAGAATCTAATAAAAGCTGAAGGCTCAAATGTTTTTACT
>DYRY01000031.1:16062-22413 GCA_020718465.1 Anaeromyxobacter dehalogenans
TTTTTACTGAAAAAAATAAAGATGTAGAAGATATAATAGTTGAATCAGCAGATGAAAATTTTGAACAAGTTGTAATAGAAATATCAAATTTAGAAGAGTACTCAACTCGAAACTATTTAGAAGTAAATAACAATGAAGAGAATAATATTTCTAAAAATGATGTTGATTCTGATGATATATCTGTTGAAATTGAAAGTTTTAATAATATCTCTGAAGAGATTGAGAACTTTAATACATCTGATGATATTTCTGTTGATATTGAAATTGGACAATTTGAAAAATCTCCATCAACAATAGAGCTTAATCTATCAGAGGATGAGATTGAGTTTAAAGGTAATGCAACAATAGAGAATTATGTTGAAGAGAAAAAACAACCTCCAACAGAGGATGACTATTATGAAAAAAAGTTAATAACTTTTTTTACAGTTTTAGAGAGCTCAAAACCAAATGATATCGAAGAGATTGTTAAAAATGGGAATCCTAAAATTTATACACATTACTTTTATCAGATGCTTTTTGAAAAATTTCCTGGACCAATGTGGGTTAACTCAATGGATTACTACAACTACATCTATCCAGTTTATAATCATGGACCAATATTATATCTTTTATGTTCTCAAAATGATATTGACACATCACTTCTTAAAGAGTTTTTCTATCATAATGACTCATTTAAAAGATTCTATGCAATATATCTTTTTACAGAGATAAAAAACGAGGATGTTATATTAGAACTTTTTAAAAGAATAACAGATATAGATAAAAAAGTTACATCTGTTACTATAAAAGCTCTTGAAAATCATAAATATTTTCAAAACTATAGCAAAATAAAGTATAAATTTGAGTCTGCAATGCACTCAAATCTACGTTCAATAACAATTGATTGGCTTAATGCTGTTAAAGTTTTAAGAGATGAGTTTTTTATTCCTATCTTGATTGATGGTTTAGATATTTGGAGTGGGGATAAAATTGTTAAAAAAAACATTGCAACAATCCTTTTTGAAATAACAAAACAGGATTTTGATGATTCAACTAAAAAATGGTTAAAATGGTGGGATGAGAATAAATATAAAACAAGAAAAGATTGGATTATTGAAGGTTTGCAAAGCAAAGACAGACAGGTACGAATATCATCCTACCATGATGCTAAAAAACTATTTACATCCCTTTTTAATTACAATATTGATCTTCAAAAAAAAGAGCTTCAAATAGAGATTGATAAAATAAAATCTATTGAAGAGAGACGATTTTAATGCATCTTCTCTTTAAAGCATTATATTTTTTGTGATGATAGCTATTTTATGAGAAAACTCTAAATAGATAGAAAAAGGGTTGGTTTTGTTAAAGTTTTTTATACTTTTATTAAGATTTATATCTTTTATTCCTTTCCTTTTAATAGCTTCAATTATATCTATTTTAATTTTTCAAACATTTAAATATATTGAAGTTGCATACTATATAAGAGATTTTTTTCAAAGTCTACTATTTAACTCTCTTTTAAATGCTTTTTTTATAACATCTATTGCATTTCCAATTGGTGTTTGGCTCTCTTTTTATCTTTACTTTCAAGGAAAAAGAAAAATTTCAACAACTTTTTATATACTTAATAAAATGCTTTCAGTAACTCCTGCAATAATATTTGCTGCTATTGGGGTGATGTTTTTTTATCCTCTTTTGCAATATCTTAATATTCTTAATTACTATGTAATGCTTATAGTAACATTTTCTCTTATGTTAATCCCTTTTATCATATTAAAATTAAACTTTTTTATTAAAAAAAAGATAGATCCAATTCTTAAAGAGATTGCATTAGCATTAGGTTTTTCACCATTTCAAACATTTATTTATCTTTTTATTCCATCATTAAAATTTGAATTAATCACAATATTTTTATGGTCAATATCTATTGTTATAGGGGAGTCTATTATATTTATTTTTGTCTCTCTTTACACAGATAACTCACATCAAACATTAAGTGAATATCTTGCAATATCAATTATAGATGGAAGTGATAGTTTCTCTCAATTATATATTTTAGCCTTTTTTCTATTTCTTTTTATAAATATTATTGATGTTATAAGATATATTATATGGAAAAAATATGAATAAAGATCTATTTTCAAAAATAACATCTATAGTTGTAGTAGTCTTTATTATTGGATTTATCCTTATAATGGGAACACTTTTTTCTATATCATTATATAATATAGAGAATGTATATAATCAGATACATTTTTTTCCATCTCTTCATGGAAGTGCTTTTATGATTTTTGGTTTTATTATTTTAACACTTCCAGTATCATTTTTAACTGCAATATATTTTTGTTTTTACTTAAAGTCAGAGATTTATAGATTTTTTATGAGATTGGTATTAAGAATTTTATCAAAAACTCCTGTTGTTGTTTTTACATTAGTTTTTATTGCAGTTTTACCACAAAAAAACATCTCATCATTTGTTGTGATTATTATATCAACAATTCTATATCCTGTAACAACAATAAAGTTTATTAATCGTTTGGAGCAGATTGAAAAAGAGGTTATAGAGCAATCATTGGCTCTTGGTGCATCAAAAGAGTTTATGATATTTAAAATAATATTACCACTATATTTTCATAAAATGATGGAGCCAATAAATCATCTGATTTTACAATCTATTGGAATTGTTATTCCTGTTCTCTATTTTTTAGAGTTATCAACTATTTCGGATGGTATGAAACCTAATAAAACAACAACATTATCAACTGATCTATTTTTAGCTCTTCAGCATAGAGATTTTTTTAGTTATGCTCTTTTAATAACCTCTTTATTTGTTCTATTTCATCTGTTTTCATCAATTATTTTAGTTAAGTGGATAAAAAAAAGCTGATTTTTGTAGCATTTTGATAAACATAAGTTATAATGTGATGTTACTTATTTTTTTTGGAGGTGGATATGCGAGTAATTTTAGTAATAACTATTTTGATTTTGTCTGTAACTATTTTTGGAAAAACTGAAAATGAGAAAATAACAACTCACCAATTTGGTGAAACAGAGGTGGAGGCAACAAAAAGTGGTCCAAATAGTTTAAATATTGATATTTTAAAGACAACAAACACAAAAACAAAAATTAATACAAAGGAGAATTTTTTAGTAGAGATGTCAGAATCCATCGAAGATATTGATTAAATCTAAAACAACTATCTTTTATTTATTTAAAATCGAAATTACAGAGTGATAAAAAATAGTATAGAAAATAGTTGACTCTTTTTATAAAAAACTTTATAACAATTATTGTTGTTTAGAGGTGTGATATGTCAAAAAAAGATGAAGTAAGAGATAAAGAGGTTTTTAAAGAGAGAGATGTTTTTAAAAATGATGAGACCTCTCCAACAAAGGAGCATGGATTAATGATAAAAATAGACTCTCATCTTGATAGAGTAACTGCTGATATGAATAACTATACAAATCTATTAGGCTCTCTTGAAAGAAAACTTTTTTTAAACTCTGTTTTAAGCTATATTATTTTTCTAATTCTTATAATAAGTTTATCATATCTTGTTTTTAAAGAGAGAAATAGATCTTTAGTTAATGAGAATGCTCTTTTAAAAACCACAATAATTCAAAACTCCTCTAAAATAATGGAATTAAATGATAAAATAAGTGGTTACAAAACAACAACACAAAAAACAGAGACTCTTCTTGAAGAGTTCTCAAATGCAACATCAGATCCTAAAAAACTAGTTGATGATTATGAGGCTCTTGATAAACAGTTTTTCTCAAAAGTTGAGATTTCATTCTTTCAAGAGAGAATTAATAAGTTAAAACTTGATTTAAGTATACGATTTTATGAAAATGGAAAAAACTTTTTTGAATCAAACTCCTACTCTAAAGCTGTTACAGAGTTTTCAGAGTCATTAAAGTATAATCCTAAAAATCCATACATAAACGAGATTAACTTCTTTTTAGGTATTGCATATTTAAGAATGAAAAAATATAGTGAATGTATTCCATACCTTGAAAAAGCCATGGTTAATAACTTCGATAGAAATAAAGCAGATGATATTCTGTTTTTTCTTGGAAATGCCTATGAACATCTCTCAAACAACACTAAAGCTAAAGAGTACTATAAAAAAATTATAGAGCAATACTCAACTGGTGATAAATATTGGGAAGCTAAAAAAAGATGGGCTCAAATTGAGAAAAATTAGAGAAAAATATTTATAAAATAACTCTTTTATTTCAGAAAAAACTAAACTTTAATGAAATAGATTTATGAAAAAACAGATTGTTATAGTTGGAACAGATTCAATTGCATTTCAGATAGCTAAAACATTATGTGAAGAACCTAATACAGATGTTTATATTATAGAGTCTTCAGAGTCAAGATATAACGAAATAAATGATACTCTTGATGCAGTTGTTATTTTAGGTTATGAGGCAGATCCAAACATATTAAAAGCTGCAAATATTAAAAATGCTGATATTCTACTAGCTCTTCACAAATTTGATTCAATAAATATAACTGTTAGTCTTATCGCAAGACACTACAATCCCAATATAAAAATAATTGGCTCTATTGATAGCTTATCATATGAAAATTACTTCTCATTTTTTCAAAATGAGGGAAATCTTATTGATTATCTTGTTAGTCCAGAGATTTTATCAGCAGAAACAACACTTCAATTTGTAAAACACCCCTCAATAATAGATTATAAAACTGTTTTAAAAGGTAAATTTGTAATTTTAGGAATTGAGATTAGAAAAGGACACAACTTTATTTCAAAAAAACTTTTTGAAGTAAAAAAAGATGGAGTTTTACTCTCAATGCTAATTGTATCTATGATGAAAAATAGAGAGATGATTGTTCCTTTTGGGGATACAATTATTGAAGAGGGAGATATTCTTTATATTCTTGCTCCTAGAAAAAACTCAAAATCTATTTTTGAGTTTTTTTGTATTCAAAAAGAGGAGACAGAAACTATTTTAATAGGTGGTGGAGGAAGATATGCAAGAGCATTTTTAGAGGTTGCTAAAAATAAAAATTTTAAAATAACAGTTTTAGAGCATGATAAAGTTGCAATTGATAAAATAAAAACAAGATTTCCTGATGTTGATGTTATTGATGCTGATGTTAGAAATTTAGACACTATTGAACAGCAGGAGATTTTTTCAGCAAACTTCTATCTTGCAATGACAGATAATGAGTATGTTAATTTTGTTAGTTCTGTTTATGCAAAGCAGATGGGAAAAATGCATGTTATTGCTCTTGCATATCAAAAAGATCAAATTGAGGCACTAAAAAAACATAATGTGCATATAACCGTAAATCCTAAAAGTTTAATTATTGGTAAAATCCACCAATATCTTCACTCTGATAGTGTTCTATCAATAATATCTTTATGGAATGAACAGGTTCAGATGTTAGAGGTTATAACTCCTAAAAACTGTATATACTCATCAAAACCATTAAAAGAGTTAACTCTTGATGAAGGAATATTAATTGGAGTTGTTGAGCATAATGCTTCTCTACATATTGCAGATGGAAACACAGTAATTCATGAAGGGGATAAAGTTTTAATTTTTGCAAAACAGAAAAAATTGGACCCATTTTTAAAAAAGTTTTTTTAAGAGGTTTTTATGGCAAAATCGGAAGGGATTAACAGGCTCTTTGAGCCTGTTTCAGAGATAAAAACAGAGATACTTGAGAGATTTTCATACTCAATGAAAGATGTTGTATATACACCAGATAGTAATGATTCTCATTGTGAAATTGTTGAAGATATAGAGTCTCCAAAAATTAAGCAGAGCATTGTTTATGAAACAAAAGAGTTAGCAGCTGTTTGTCCTTTTTCAGGACTTCCAGATCAAGCTATTTTAAAAGTGACATATATTCCAAATAGATATGTTCTTGAGTTAAAATCTTTTAAATACTATCTAATAAGTTTTAGAAATGTAGGAATCTACCAAGAGCATTTAACACAAAGAGTTTATAAAGATTTAAAAAATGTTTTAGAACCTGATTTTCTTGAAGTTATAACAATTTATAACACAAGAGGTGGAATAGACTCAACATCAAAGATATCATCACTTGAGCAGTAAAAGTAAATTTTTATATAATATATAAATTACTCTTTTTAGTTATAAAATATTTTTGTTAATCTCCAAAAAAAATAATTAATACTATTTTATATTTATCATTTGTTTTTTTATTATATCCAAAAGAAAAAAGATAATTTTAATTTGTTTTTTAAATTATTTATTGACTTTATTTTAAAAATCATAAATAATATCATATTGTTAATCTCTATTTTGGAGGATTTTATTTCTATTTTCAACAACTATTTTCTCAAAAGGAGTTGTTGAAGAGCATGA
>DYRY01000182.1 GCA_020718465.1 Anaeromyxobacter dehalogenans
CCAACATCTCCACCTGTTATAAAAAAATTCTCATATCCAAGAGATATTCCAGAATCAAATTCTCTCATTATATCATCTAAAGATTTACTTTTTAAATTTTTAGTTGCTTTTTTTATGGAACAATAAGAACAATTACTTAAACAACCCCATGTTACACGTATTTTAAATGAATTTTTAGAGTTAATATACTCTTTTAATATTTCTGAACGAAAATCTGTATCAGGAGTTGGATATTCTCTATTATCAAAAAATGAAAGATTCTGATCTGGAATTTCATTTATACTATGGAGAGGATTAATAAAATTATCCATTTTTTCTAACTCTCTTGGACCAGCAAAATATTCAATGCCTTTATCAATTAAAAAGTCAGGATGAATATTAGGTAAACAACCAGATAGAATAAATTTGGCATCATCTTTTTTTTCCAGCAATAGTGAATTTATTTTTTCTTTTGATAAATTTGTAAATTCATCATTAAATGCACAAGATACAAAAATTACAAAATCTGCATTTTTTATATCTTTTTTATCCTCGATTTGATTATAATTATTTGATTGAAAAAATTTAATAATTTTTTCAGCATCTAATTTTCTTTTTTCACACCCTAATAGATCTATATAAAAATTTCCATTTTTCATCTATTTATCTCCTTATAAAAACTGTTAAATTGATCTTTATGTAAAAGACTATCTGGAAGAAAAGAGAGTTCATCATCTAATATTGCTCCTCTTAAATATCTCTTCAAATTACAAGAATTGAAGAAATGTAATGTTATATATGCTCTTCTACACATAGTTTTAAACCCATCTTCATAAAAAGGAACAAAAAAAATTCCAATATCAATAAAAATAAGTTTATTATCAAATTGTTTTATATTTTTAGGTTCAAAATCTAATGATAAGCAACAGATTTTTTTGAAATCTTTAATAATATTTATTATTGAACTCTTATCTATATATTTAAAATCAGATATATTTAAATAAGGCATTTCAATTATTATAAGATTATTAATACAAAAAACATCAAAATTTACAATTGTAATAATTCTATCCTTTTTGATACTTTCAGAAAGAGCTTTTAGGTTCAAATAGAAGTGAGTTATTAATTGATTTGTTTGTAAAAAATCACTATATAAAAGAGATAACTCTTCTGTAATAATTGATTTTTTTAAAGAATTGGATATTAGCTCCTGTTGTTCATTTAGAAAAGTTAGACATTTATAAACTTTAATTCCATTTGTTACAATAATTCCCTCTCTACTTTTCATTATTTGAATATTATTAATATCAATATTAAATTTGGATTCCAGTATTGATATTAATATTTGCTCATATTTTTTCCTTGTAATCATAATAACCCCAATTGTTTAAGTCTCTTTGTATCTATATTTTTTATATCAATTTTTTTTATTACAGAATTAATCTCTTCTTTTAATACCTTTTTAAAATCATCATTTTCTGCTAAAAAATTAGGAACTGATGGATTATCAAAACCAAAATTAATTTTATCAAAACCAAATAAATTATATTTTTCAATAAACATTGGTATTTCTAATAAATTTTGTTTTACAATTGTAAAACGACCAAAAATTATTACATCTGTTTTAAATTTATTTCTATAATATTTAATTTTTTCAATATTTTCTAAAATCTTATTAAAATCAGAGCTTATATTTACTTTTTTATGAGTTTCCTTTGTAGCCGAATTTATTGAAATACTGATAGATTTTCCATTTTTTGCTATATTTTTTGCAATATCATTATCAATTAACAATCCATTTGTTAATAATATAAATTTCAGATTGTTTTTGCTTAAATAATCAATAAGTTCTAAACAAGATTTTATATATAATGGTTCACCCCCTTGAATAATTATATTGTCAAATATTTTAAAATCAATATTTGATAATGAAGAGAATGGTAATTCAACTGGATTTATTTTATCTCTTTTAGGGTGATTACACATTATGCAATTTATATTACAAGCCTCACTACAGCTAATATGTATTGTTTTTAAATCATTTATATCTATTTTAGAATGTTTATTTTGATCTATTTCATCTTTATTAACCAATGTACACTTTTCATAACATTCTAAATTTCCCAATAATGATAATTCTCTAAAATTAATAGCAATGTCATTGTTTATCAATTCAGAAATAGAATTATTTTTGATATTTCCAATTTTACCTGGGTTTAATAAGCAACAATTATAAACATCTCCATATTTATTAATTGTAATATTACTCCATAATTCAGAGCAATAGGTTTTTTTTGTATTACTTGTCATTTATTTTCTCTAAAAAATATTTTAATAACAATTTTCTGCTTTGTAAATATTTATCACTATGTTTATTTTCATTACTCAATTGTCCATTCAATGAATATACAGAATATAAGAGGTTATCAGCAATAAAAATAGAGTATTTATATTTATTCAGTAATAAAAAAACACTAAACCAGTGATCTTCAGCACTATCTATATCTTTATAATCAATTAAAACAGATGGTTTTATAAAAGTGTTACAAGATGGTAATTCACCTATTGAAACCCCCTCACTCATCTGTTTTAGCTTTATAAACAAAAAATCATCTAATAATAATCTTTTATCTGCAATATTTATTCTATCAATAATTTGATTATTTATTGATAATTTATTACCTAAAAAAATTATATCTGAATTATGTGAATCCATAATAAACTCAATTTTAGAAACTGTTTGATCATCAATAATATAATCATCTGAATCTAATCTACCAATATATTCCACATCAGGAATATGTTCTCTAATAAATGAATTTATATAATTTCTAACTTTATAAGATTTTCCAAAATTAACATTTATTATAATTATTCTATTATCATTCTCAAACTCTTTTAACTCATCATTCCAATTATCAGTAGAATTATCATTAGCAATAATCAATAACAACTCTCTTCTTAGATTTTTTTGATTTAATATGGATGCTACTGCTCTTTTAATTGTTTTTGCACCATTTTTTAATGGCATTCCTATAACTATTTTTCTATTCTGATATTCATATTTAAAAAGCTTTTTTGCTCTCTCAATTGAGCTTTTAAAATCTAATTTAGTAAATCTTATTTTATATTTATTATAAAATATATCTAATCCTCTCTTTTTTAAAATAAGATTGTCTGTAACTCTATCAGTTCCCATTGCATTGTGTATTACTAATGGTTCATCTAAAACAAGAATTAAATCTTTTGAAATATTATTTTGATTTAGATAATCTAAAAATCGAATCATTAAATCTCTATCTGTTGTACTTGGCATATTTTCATCAAATCCACCAATCATTTCTAAAATATCTGATGAAAAAAACATATTACTACCTTGAACTCCTGGATTTCCAATAAAAAAATCTTTAGGAGTAAGTTTTTCTTTTTCTATGTAATGAACTCTTTCAAAATCATTACCTCTCCAAATTATTGTTGTAAAAATTGCGACAGTATTGCTTTTACACTTTTTTATAATTTCATAAAAATAATTCTCTTTATATTCATCATCATCATCTAAAATGGCTGTATAGCTAGCATTATTATCTCTTTTATTTTTTATAAAGTTAATAGCTGTATTCCAAGCTCCAGTTCCAGAATTGAATTGAGTTCGAGTATTGCTCAACAAGTGTGTTTTATATTCATTTTTGGAAAACTCAAATTTTGTACGTAGTAATTCTATTTTTTCTTTAATTTTAATATATTCTTCTGAAACACTATTCTCTTGCATTCTAATATTATCATCAACAATAATAATCTCAATATTTTTACTGTTAATTTTTTTCTGTGAGTATATAGATTGAAGAGAACGATTTATTAATAATTCTGTTCGTTTTTTAGAAGTTGCTATTACTATATATATTTTAATATTACTCATTATTTATCTCTCTTAAAATATATTTTCCATCCATCTACTCTCTAACTCCAAAACTATTTTTCATAAAATCATTAACTTTTTTGGCATTTTCAACTATACTCATTTTTTGATAGTTATTAGCAAATGTAATAAATGCCTCAATATCTTTTGGTAAGCATTTCCCTCCAAATGCTTTTCCAGTAACAGTTCCATATTCACCAATTCTTGAATCTAAAGATACCCCTTTTGCAATATCTTCAAATGACAAATTAAGTTTTTCTGTTAATAGATAAATCTCATTCCAAAAAGATATTTTTGTTGCCAACATCACATTTGATACATATTTTATCATCTCTGCTTCACTGTAATTTGTTCGTATTATTGGAGTCTTTTTTTGTAAAAATAAATTTTTGATAAAAAAATCTCCCCACTCTTTATTTTCAGATTCTCCAATAACAACTCTACTCTCTTTATAAAAATCAATCTCTTCACCACTTTTATTCCAAGTAGAGGCAATCTCTGTTATAAACTCTGGATTATAAATCACTCCAAATTTTTTATTTATATCACTATTTTTTTCAGATATTTTTTTTATAAAATTATCTGTTGTTCCTGGAGTGATTGTTGATTTAATAATAATTAATTTTCCATCTAAGTTTAAATTTAATAATTTAGTAAATGTATCATCAAAAGCATCTAAAGAGATTTTTTGATTAATTGTTGGGGTTGGAAGAGTTAAAAAAACTACATCACTTTTTATAATTACTTCATTAATGCTATTAGAGATGGAGTATCCATCTTTTTCTAGTTCTTGTAAAACCTCTTTTGAAATATCAAAAAATGTAACATCAAAACCATTAGAAAAATAGTATTTTCCTAAAGATTTACCTATATAACCACTTCCAATAATTGAAATATTCATAATCTAACCTCATTTATTCATATTTAATCTCTATTTCTTTTTTGTGTTATTCGGATTCTTTTGATTTGCATGATTGTCTTGAGCTTTTTTAAAAGTATTATTGTTTTTATCTAAAGTTGTGTTGTTGTGATTTTTTTGATCTGCTTTGTGGTTGTTGGAATTAGAGTTCCCTTTTGTGTTGTTTGCCATGATTAACTCCTTATATTTATTAATAAACATCACCTATTTCAAATATACAAATTTGACATCCCCTTGTCAAGTAAAAAGTTTATTACAAAATACAAAAAATATTGAATATTTTAT
>DYRY01000032.1:0-12610 GCA_020718465.1 Anaeromyxobacter dehalogenans
AAAATATATATTAAATATCAATATTTGAAACATTAAGAGCATTTTCAGATACAAATACTTTTCTGTCAGCAACCTCTTCACCCATTAGAAGAGTAAATATATTATCTGCCTCTATTGCATCCTCAATATGAACTTGAAGAAGTGTTCTTTTTGCAGGATCCATTGTTGTTTCCCAAAGTTGTTCTGCATTCATCTCCCCAAGACCTTTATATCGTGATAGTTGATATCCTTTTTTTGCAAGATCTAAAATATGGTTATTTAACTCTTCAAGTGTTGTAAATGGTATGATTGAATTATCATCTCTTCTTACAACAAAACCATTTTCAAAAAATGTTGATAACTCACTATAAATTGTTTTCATCTCTTGAAGAGTTCTACTTGATAAAAGAGAACTGTTTATTTTTGTAACTTTTCGAGAGCCATTAAGAAGTGTCTCTATTGTAACTGTAAACTCATTCTCAATATCCTCTGGTTCAACAACATATTGATAGTATGACATATCATAATCTGCTTCAATAAGTGTTTTTTTAATATCTTCTGCAAACTCAACTAAATAGTTCTCATCTAAAAGTGACTCTTTTGAAAATGTTAAAAACTCCTCTGCTAAAAGATGAATAATCCTTTCATCCCTATTTTGCTGGAGAGATTTATAGAGTGATTTATATTTTTGATACTTTTTAAGTAAAACTTTTAGTTTTTCTCCTGCAAAAATTTCATCTGAATAAGAGGTAATTGTATAATCTCTTGTTCCAACAGATAAAAGATACTCATTAAGCTCCTCATTATCCTTAATATATTGTGTAAAGGTCTCTCTTCCATCTTTTGAACGTGAAAGTTTATAAAGTGGAGGTTGAGCAATATATATATATCCTCTTTTTAAAAGCTCTGGCATTTGGCGATAGAAAAATGTTAATAAAAGGGTTCTAATATGTGCACCATCAACATCAGCATCAGTCATAATTACAATTTTATGATATCTAAGTCTTGATACATCAAACTCTTCTCCACCAATATTAACCCCTAATGCTAAAATTAAGTTGGTTATCTGTTCACTTTTTAACATCTTATCAAATCTAACTTTTTCAACATTTAGAATTTTTCCTCTTAAAGGTAAAATAGCTTGAAATTGACTCTCTCTTCCCTGTTTTGCAGAACCACCAGCAGAATCTCCCTCAACTATAAAAATCTCAGAAAGTGCAGGATCTTTCTCTCTACAATCAGCAAGTTTACCAGGAAGTGTCATTGAAGAAAGAACCCCTTTTCTTCTTGTGAGCTCTTTTGCTTTATGAGCAGCCTCTCTTGCACTCACAGTCTCAACAAGTTTCTCAATAATTAGTGATGCCTCTTGTGGATTCTCCTCAAGATATGTAATCATTGAGTCATAAAGAAGTGAATCTACAGCTGTTTTAACCTCACTTGAAACAAGTTTATCTTTTGTTTGAGAGGAGAATTTTGGATCTGGAACTTTAACAGATATTAAAACACAAAGTCCCTCTCTTGTATCTTCACCCTGAAACTCAAATTTTTTAAGTTTTTGTTTTAGTTGGTTATTATCATTAATATAGTTTTTTATAGCCCTTGTTAAAGCAGTTCTAAAACCTGTTAAATGTGTACCACCATCACGATTATTAATGTTGTTTGTAAATGTATAGCAATGCTCTACATATGTATCTGTCCATTGAAGAGCTATCTCAACACCAATCTCATCTTTAATTTTATCCATATAAAATGGTGTATTATGAATTGATTTCTTTTTTCCAATAATAAATTGCAAAAAAGACAAAAGTCCTCCTTCATAATAAAATACCTCTCCTTGATCCGAACGCTCATCAATAAGCTCTATTTTAACCCCTTTATTAAGAAATGCCATCTCTCTAATTCTTTTTGAAAGGGTTACATAGTTATATTCAAGTTGTGTAAATATCTCATTATCAGGCCAAAAAGTTATTTTTGTTCCTGTTTTTTCGCCGACAGCTTTTCCTTTTTGAATCTGTTGAACAGTTTTTCCCTTTGAAAAAGCCAAAGTATATTCAAATCCATCTCTCCATATTGTTAGATTAAGTTGCGTTGATACAGCATTAACACAAGATATACCAACACCATGAAGACCACCAGATACTTTATATGAATTATTATCAAATTTACCACCAGCATGAAGTTTTATCATAACAAGCTCTGCTGCTGATATTTGAGCCTTTTTATGTGTTTCAACAGGGATTCCACGCCCATTATCTTCCACTGTAATTGAGTTATCATTATGAATTATAACTCTAATATGAGAACAATAGCCAGCCAATGCCTCATCAATTGAGTTATCAAGAGCCTCATAAACTAACTGATGAAGTCCAGAACCATCGTCTGTATCACCAATATACATACCAGGGCGTTTCCTAACTGCCTCCAGCCCTTCAAGAACGCCAATACTGTCTGCATTATAGGATTGATCTACTGCCATAATTTATCTCCAAATCAAAAAATCAAAAGCGATAGATAATATCATATAATAGAGTCAAATGCAAATAACTATATTATTATTAACCACTTTTACTCTATTTTTCCTGTTTTTTTCAACTAAAATAACTATTTTTATTGTAAAAAATATGCTATAAAAGTAAGATTGTTTTATTTTTTTGAGACTAAAATGATAACAAAAGAGATTGTACATTTTAATAAAATTGATGAGTTTGCTTTAAATCTATCTAAAACTATTAGTAATTCACAATTTATTGGATTAAAAGGGGAGATGGGTGCAGGAAAAACAACACTAACAAGACATCTAATACAAAAATTGCTAAAAAATGATAATCTTGTTGTTACTTCTCCAACATTCACACTTATAAATGTTTATGATGATAATCCTCCTATTGTCCATGCTGATTTTTTTAGATTAGAGAGTTATGATGATTTAGTTTATTCTGGAATAGAGGAGTATATTTTTAATTCAGATTATATTGTTATTGCAGAGTGGTATGATAAAATAAAATTTAAAATTCCTAAAAACTCTTTAGTTATATCTATGAATATTATCTCTGAATTTGAACGAGAAATTTCAATTGAGAGTATTTTTTAAATTTAAAATTTTTCTCCATAAAATCATCCCAATATTTTAAAAAATTAATCAGAATTTTTTTATTTTTTTAAATACTCTAAAAATCTTATATAAAATTCAATCTGTTTTTTTGCTCCATCTGTATCATAAAAGGGTAGAAGTTGATTTGCTATATTTTTTAATTTATCTAAATCTTTAAGATGAAAATAGATCTCAATTAATCGTTTTAAATACTCCTTTTTTAAATAGATATTATCAGGAGCATCAAATATTGTAAAAAAATATTCACTCTGTTTATAATCTTTTTTATTACTATATCTTATTCCAAAAAGATAGGATGCTATTGTTTTAGCTTCAATATAATCTTTTAACTCACTATTTATAGAAAAATCTGATTTTTGATTAATTTTATTAGCTTTAAAATAGTAAACAAACTCTTTATCAAAAGAGTTATTTATAAAAAGATCTAAAGCTAAATCTATTAAATATCTATTTTTTGATGCAATTTTTTTTATATATAGAGATCTAATTTTATGTTCAGCTTTTTCTTCTGACAAAAGATTGCTATATATCTCTTCACTTTTTTCATAAATTCCATTTTTAAAATATATATCCCCATCACTTTCTAAAATATCATTTTTCATGTATTTGGGAATATTGAATGATAAGAGTGATTTTTTATAAAAATCTGCTATTTTCTCATTTTTCAGTGCAAAAAGTTTATATCCAAAAAATAGATTACTGTAGTTTCCTTTCTCAAAATTTAGAATATTTTTGATGATTTCATCCGATTTTCCATAATTTTCATTATAAAACTCTTTTAAAGCGTTACCTTTTAGTTTTTCAATAGTGTGTGGACAGATTTTTTTGAAAATTGGAGGTTTAGAGAAATCCTCTTTGATTTTTTCAGTAAATCTATCTGGAATTTTTAAAATTTTTATGTAATCAATCCACTCATTAGATAACTCTTTTAAAGATTTATCATAAGTTTTTTCAAAATTAGCAGAGTAGTTTAGCTCTTTTAATTTTTCAACTCCATATTTTTGATATAAAAACATTATAAAAGAGCCCATTATTTGATAGGAATAGTAGGAGTTTTTACCCCAAAAACCTGCTGGATTGACAATTGATTCTAAATTGGGTAACATTTTTTTTTCATAAAGTGTTTTTGTTTTTTCTAATGGAGTTAATTCGTCATTTGGTGTTTCAAATGCCACTGCTAACCCCTCAACAATACCAATTTCGGGCCACCAACCATTTTTAGATGCCAATTTTAATGGTGATTTTGAGAAATTAGAGGCAAGAGCATGAACCAACTCATGCCTTAAATGTGGATGTGGAAAATCGGAGTAGTTTAGATATATTGAGTTTTGCCAAGGTTTCGCAATAAGAGTATTTCCTGCTCCCATTAACTCTTTTTTTTGTTGAGAGTTTTTAAAAATATAGCTTTTTAGTTTTTTTGGTGACTCTATTTTTAATAATTTTGTTAACTCCATAAAATGAAACTCATGTTCTTTGCTTAATAACTCTATATTTTTATTTATTTTTGCTATATCTTTTGAGTAGTATATTGTAAAATTCTCTGTTTTATAGACTCCTCCAAGTTTTTTTGCAATTATATCTGCATCTGTGGTTAATCCAATTTGAGAGCTAAAAATCCATATCAATAGAGATATTAAAAGAGATATATATGATAAAATCAGATTTTTTTTATAAGAGATAAAATAGATTGATAAAACAACTCTCCAAACAAATAACCACCAAAGTTGTGGAGTTATTGAAATAGAGGTGTCATATAAACTACCATGAAAATAGCCCCAAAAAATATTGTAGATAAATATTTGTGGTTCACTATATAGAGACCAAATTGAGGGAATTAAGATTAATATTATTGTTATAAAATATTTTATAATACTACTTTTAGTTAATTTTAAATTATAATCTGTTTTCTCTTTTTTTGTTTTATTTAGATTATTATCTTTTGATAAAACGATAGTTTTTTTCTCAATTTTTATTAAAAATTTTATAAAAGAGATTAAAAAAAAGTATCCACTTCCAACAAATATGATAAAGTAGAGAACTCCCTCAATTGGCTGACACAAAAAAGATGAAAATATGTAATGAAACAGAAAAAACAGGAGTAAATTAACCCCTCCCAAAATAAAAGAGCTATTCAGATAATAAATCAAAGGGATAAATAGAACTAAAAAAATGTTTAATAAAAATGATGTTTCATAAGTAAATCCCTTAAGAAAAGGGATTTTTGCAAATATAATTGCAATAGTTATAAAAATTAAAGATGATATTACTCCCAATATTAAACTCTTTTTGTTAATGCTTTTGATTTTTTTATACATTTTTAATCCTAAAAAATAGATATATTCATAACATATTATATCTTAAAAAACATGAAAAAATGGAAAAATAAACTAATTTTAATTAATTTTAATTAATAATCATAAAAAATATTTTTGTTTTATTTTTACATTTTATAAAAAACATGAAAAAATCTGTTTTTTATTGAATAAAATTGACAAAAAACCTCTATTTATTTTTTTATACTGTTGATTCATTTTTATATTTCTGATATAATCCACACTTAATTTTTATGGAGCATGGTGTGCCAAAAAAATATCTACTCCCATTTTTACTACTTTTAATCTCTTGTGCAACCGAGAGTTTTGAAGAAAAAACCCCAATGGATAGATTTCTTTACCCTATTGGTGTTCAGCTTGATAGTTCTGAACGATATCTTTTTGTTGCAAACTCCAATTTTGATTTGCGTTATGAAGGCTCTTCAATAGTAACTGTTGATTTAGATTCACTTTCAATAAAAGATGGAAAAACTGTTTTAACAGACTCTTTTTTAGTTGACTCCGCTTATGATGAGAGTGATGGAGTACTTTTAAACATTAGTAAAGCATCAAGAAAACTCTATCTTATTTCAACAGATTCTGATGGAGTTTCAGAGCTAAAAAAAGAGTTAAAACTCTCATTCTCCACTCCAGCAACAATAACTCTTGATAAAAACAGAAAAATTGCTTATGTAGGCCATAGAGATGGTGGAAAAATCTCTATTGTTTCATATAAAAATGATGATTTAAAAATTATTAAGGCATTTGAACTTTCAAATTTTTCAGGCAATGTATCTGATATTGTTTTTGATGAATTAAATGATATTTTTTATGTATCCTCTTCATACTCTAAAACTTTAACAGTTTTTAGACCTATATTTGATTCTTTGGAAAGAGTTGTTCATATTCACTATTTTGATACAATTTATGTTTCAAATCGTTCACTATTAACAACAGAAACTCCAGCTGTTGAAGATATTGAGATGTTTGAGGGAAAACTTTTTCTTGGGCTTAATTCACCTTCTGCAATCTCTATTTTAGAGAATTTAAATGGAGTGTTTAAATTTACAAAAGATGTTAAAACAGACTATTTCCCTGTAAAAACTATCTGTATCTCCTCTGAATATTGTGTTTCAACACTTTATGACTCTAAAAAAATGGTTCTTTTTAATCCAGAGAGAGGAGAAATAATAAAAGAACTTGAGATAACTCAACGTATTTATGGCTTAACCTACTCAAAAATTAGAAAAGAGTTATACATAACCCTTTTTACAGATAATACTATTGGAGTTATTGATTTAGATGATACAAAATCCTCTTTTTTTAAATTAAAAACTGTAATTTCAAATAGAGATTAGTATGAAAAAATCTGATTTTAAAACAGAAATGTATAAAAAACATATTGTTAAATCTGATTTTAAAACAGATTTATATTTAGAAAAATCAATATTATCACAACTTAAAACAGAGACAAAAATGAAAAAATTACTTATATTACCACTAATATTTATGCTATTTTTAGGTTGCGACTCTGATTTAACAGAGTCTCCACAACTATTTAAACAATTAAACTCATTTACAACATTAACAGCTCAAAAAGGTGAAGATACTCTTAATTTCTCTCTTATTTTAGATCAAGGGGGAAATCAACTCTATTTTTATGACATAAATGAAGATTGTTATTTAGATTTTGAAAACTCTCTACCTGGTAAAAATGGGCTTATTTTACCATCAAATCCTAAAAAACTTGAGATATCAACAGATAATAGAAAAATTATTACTCTTTCAAATGATAATGTTATAACACTTATCAATGTAGATCCTTTAATTGATTACTATCAAAAAGAGTGTAAACAACAAACTTTTCCATATATTGAGGCTCAAACAAAAGTTGATATAACTCCCGATTTTTTTAGGTTTTCAAAAACTATTGATACTCTTTATAATTTAGAGTTGGTATCTTTTAAAGGCAAAAATATAACTCAATATATCTATTCAGAGATGACTTTTGCTCCAATGGAAACAGTCTCTTTTCCAAATGAAATAACATCTGTTTTTTCAAAAGATGAGAAACTTTTTATTGCCCAAAAAGGGGTATCTTATATCTCTATTTTTGAAGGTGGAGTTTTGCAATCTGAAAATATAGCTTTTGGTGAACTACCTGAGAGTATAGATATATCGAAGTTTTTAATTGATAATGGGTATATTTTTATATATCAAAAAGATTCAACAGCTTTGTATATATGGAATATTAATGAATCAAAGTATGAGATTATAAATGAGATAGATCCATTAAATAACCAAAATGATCTATTCATGGATAAAAGAGTGAGTTTTGAGTATCCTATTTATGATATGATAACTATCAATCACTCAATAGATTTAAAAGAGGGTGAGTTTTTAAATACAACTGGTTATCTAAACACACATCAACTTCCAGATGGAAAATATCTTGTTGTGTCAGATACATCAGGATATATAAGATTTTTTACAATTTCTGTGGATTTATCAAAAATAACATCAAAACCAGACTCTTATGAAACTATTGAGAGTTATAAATCAGCTTTAGAACTTCGTTTTAGAAAATTTAAACAGCCTTTACAAGCAGATTATAGTGCAAAAGTTACCTATTTAACTCAACAAACTCTTTGTACACAGTTTAATAAACGAGAGGCAAATGGTTGTTTTTCACAAATTCAAACGGAAGTTACTTATGAAGCAGAGCAATATATTAAGTTAAGTGAATCTCTTAATAATGGTACTTACTCTCTTAAAGATGAGAGTTTTTTCTTTAAATATCAGGGAGCAATCGATAACTCATTATCAAATGATGGCTCTTTTTTAGATAGTTCAACAATTCAGTCTACAACAGTTGATTTTGAAAAATTTGATTTAGATGCTTCAAAAGTTTTCTTGGATATATTATCTCCACTTACAGATGAAAAAATTGCAGACTCTAAATGTGCTAAATATGCAAACACAGAATCACTCTTTATTCCGATTAACTCTTTATCTAATCACACTCTATCTCTCAATATTGATGGACATGAAAACTTATCATACTGTTTTGATACTGCAATAACTTTTCAATTACGAGCAAACAATCACTTTACACTTTATGGTTCTAAAACAAAATTTATTGGAGTTGTCCCTTTTTGTACAAATGAACCAAGTGTATATTCTGATAGAGTTAGTTGTGAAACGGATGTTGCAATTTATGAAAACTCTCTTTTTAGTGTAAAACTTTTTTCAGATAAAGAGGAGATTGAGACTGATTCAACAATATCTTTTTTTCTTGGAGTATCTTCAGAACCTTACAGATATAGACACTCAATGATAGCACCAATTGAGTTAAAAACAGTTATCAGAAAAATAGATGATATAAATGAAACAACACTATTAACTCTTGATAACTCAAGGAACAGAGTTATTGAGATAAAACTCACAGAACTAAACTCAATAGAGACAATTCTTCAGTAATTTACTAAAAATCTAAAAACAACAAAACAAAAGATTAACTGTTTTTTATAATAAATTAGTAAAAATTGTTTTTTTACAAATTCCTTCCTGATACCATGAGCATTCAGAACAGATATATTCAAGTTTTTCAAGAGTTAATTCTCTTTTTAAAGTTTCTTTTAACTCATTATAGTTATATATTTGTTCTTTAAGCTCTAATAGTTCAATAGTTTTTTGATCTAAACTACGAACTTTTTTTTCTGATTTACAAAAACCTTTATTATTAAGATTTGGGCATTTTGAACAAATATTATCCCAATGAAAAACAACTTCCAAAAGATTATTTGATAATATATTTTTAATAGTGTTTCCCATATTTTCAGTAAAAATATGGTCATAACCCTCTCCAATAAATCCATGCATACATACAATATGATGTGGTCTTAGTTTTTCAATAGTACTCATAAAATCCCTCTTCTGTTTTATTTGTTATTATATTTTTTGCTAACCACTTTTGTAAAGTTGTTATTTAGTTAATAAAAATAATCTATTTTCGAAATAGTATTATTAAAATGATTTTGATTAAAAAACTACCAAGTCACTTTCTTCCAATCAGGATTAAATCCACTACCAGAACCAAGAGCAGTTTTAACCTCATAGTATATTTCACTATATAAACGTGGAGGAACTGATTTAATAGGAGCTTTTGTGTTATAGTTTAATCTAAATATAAGTTTGTATATTGGAACCTCCATATCATCAATAATGGCTCTAATACTATCCCCCATAAACTCTAAAGAGGCATACATTCTATACTCTGGATAGCTTTTTTCATAGCTATAAAAGTTTCCTCCCTCCTCAACAACACCAGTTGTCCAATCTTTAGCAGTTAAGCGACCTCTAAGAGTAGCCCGTTTTATCATATATCCCTCAAAATCACGTAAAAACTTATCCTCTTTTTTTGCCTCATCAATATAGAATATTGCTCTGTTTAATTGAGGAAATGGTTGGGCTATTTCATAATCTTTAAATTGCTCATTCCATCTCTCAATCTCCTCGGTACCTATCTCAATTGGATGTAAAAGGGATATAAATCCTTTTGATGGAAGAGATATTGTATCCTCAAATTGATTACTAAATGTTCCATCCTCAAGATAGCGAAAAGAGTCTACTCGTTTTGTTAGTTGAACATCATCAAACACTCCCCAAACAAGAGCTATTGCAAATTTTTTCATAATTGGATTATTAACAAAAAGCTCTCTCCATAAATCTATTTTCCAAGAGCGATTAACTGTAAAACCCTTCTCTAATCTTTCAAGTTGCATTTTAACTTGCTCTTTCACCCCTTTTTTAATCTCTTTTAGCTCCTCTATTGCAGTTTTTGCAAGCTCTATATTATCATTAGAGTTTGGTTTTGGAAGAGATTTTATATTTTTACCACTCTCATCTGTTATTGATAAATCTAAATCAGGAGTTATTGTGAGTTCAAATTTTCTGCCACCATAATCTAAAAGTTTTTTTCCATTAGGAGAGAAACCAAAATCGGGAATGATTTTATCAAGTAGTTCCTCTTTTGTTAAATTGAATTTTCGTGCAGCACTCTCAATTGAGTGTTTTGCAGCTCTTTGAACTCTGCTATCTTTTATTTTTTTTTCTAAAAAGTTTGCCTTCTGTAGAGCTTTAGCTGTTCCTATCTCTCCAACAACAGATGCAATTTCAGATGCAATTGCTCCTCGCCTAATTGCAACAAGCTCTTTTATATCCTCAACAAGTCTATCTATAATGGAGTCATTACCATAAAAAGCTATAACATTGAGTAGCCATTTTGTTTTATTATCTTTTGTGATAGCCCAGTTTTCATAAATAGTTTTAGTAAATTGATTTAAAGACTCTATTGTAAATATATTTTTAGCCTCTAAAATCAGTTTTGAGATTTTATCATCTCTCCAATTATAATATTCAAAAAGGGATAAAATTTCTGGAATATATTGAGTTCCATCAGATAAATCTTCACTAAAAGTTAATATTGCTCCTTGATAATATACATGATAGCCAGTAGATTTTTTAAGTTTTAAATCGGAAATCTCTTTAAAAAAACTCTCTTTTTTCATGTTTTTCCTTAAAAATGTTTTTTTACTTTTATTTTGTAAAAAGTGGATTCTCTGTAAAAACTCTTGAGGATGCCTCTTGGTCTAAAAGCAACATTGCACGAACATCATCTTTAGCTCTACGGAGTTTTTTCAAAAGTGTTCTAACAGTTACCTCCTCCTCTACTTGTTCATTAATAAAAATCTGAAGAAGGGATGATACAGAGTGTTCTTTATCTTTTTGAGCTAAATCAGCAATTTGATAGATTCTTCTTGTTACCTCCTCCTCATGGGTTAACACTTCAGTAAAAATCTCTTCGATGGAGGAGTATTCTGATTTTGGTTTAGGAATAGCATCAACAATAACAGCAATCTCTTTATCTGTTAAAAAACTAAAAAATTTTAGTGCATGTTGTTGTTCCTCTCTAAATTGAATTTGAAGCCAATTTGAAAATCCAGGATAATCAAGCTCTTCAGCAGCAGCTGCCATACCTAAGTATACAAATGCAGAGTAAAATTCAAAGTTTAATTGAGAGTTTAGAAGTTCTGAAAGTTTTTTTGATACCATAATAACTCCATAAAAATATATAGCCCATCTTAACATAATAATAGTTTTAAAACAATAAAATTAGAGTTTTAATATATAGATATTTATAACTAGAGAGATTTAAAAAAAAATTTAACTAAAGAGTTAAGAAAATAAAGCACTATTTTTTATAATACAAAATTAGATTTCTATAGACTTTTAATTTAAAATACTGTATTAAGCTATTCTTTGTGTTTTTTTGGGGTTTTTCTTATGAGTGTTTTAGAGATTTTTGGATATGTTTCCTCTATTTTAGTTGCAATATCACTTATGATGAGTAATATTTTCAAACTAAGAGTAATCAATTTTATTGGTGCTGCAGGATTCTCAATATATGGTTTACTTATTGATGCTTATCCAGTTTTTGTTTTAAATGGTGGAATTGCAATTGTTGACTTATATTTTTTATATAAAATGTTTATGAGTAAAGATTACTTTAGCCTTATTTATTTATATGATAAAAAGGCTGTTTTTCTTAATCAGTTTATAAAATTTTATAATAAGGATATATTAGCATATTTCCCAGATTTTAACTTGGAAAAATATGAAAATCCACAAATTATTTATGTTATGAGAAATATGATTACAGTTGGTTTATTTGTATATCAACCACTTGATAAAGATAGAATAGAGATTCTTTTAGATTATATTACTCCTGATTATAGAGATTTTAAAAATGAAAAATTTTTACAATCTCGACAGATACCCAAATTAATACAAGAGGGATTTTCAAAATATTGTATTGAAACAGGAAATCCTATAGTCCAAACTTATGTAAAAAAAATGGGTTTTATTGAATCCAAAGAGAGTGCTAATCTTTTTGAAAAATGTTTTTTCCCAAAAGAGGACTCTTTTTTATAAAAATACAAAAAATACAACTAAAAAATCTATCATATATTTAGTGAGTTAAAATCTGTTCTTTATTTAAACAAAAAACAGATAAAAATTTATATCAACATAAGCAAAAAGTTTACTTTTTAACAATCTCCAAACTGTAGCAAGGCAAAAAGTTTACTTTTTAACAATCTCCAAACTGTAGCAAGGCAAAAAGTTTACTTTTTAAACAATCTCCAAA
>DYRY01000032.1:12710-22069 GCA_020718465.1 Anaeromyxobacter dehalogenans
TGTAGCAAGGCAAAAAGTTTACTTTTTAACAATCTCCAAACTGTAGCAAGGCAAAAAGTTTACTTTTTAACAATCTCCAAACTGTAGCAAGGCAAAAAGTTTACTTTTTAAGAATCTACAAAAAAAATAGATTAGAAAAAATATCTTAGATTTTATTCCTATCGTTTTTTATTAAAAAAAATGATATATTGTACCTCTTATAACTGTTTGGTTACTATGAATTTTGATATTAAACATAAAAAAATTACTCTTGCAGTATCTGGAGGAAAAGACTCTGTTGTTATGCTTGATATTTTTGCAAAAAAAATGAAAAAACTTGAGCTTGAGCTTATTGTTGTTCATATAAATCATAATTTAAGAGAGAGTAGTAATTCAGATGCTCAATTTGTTAAAAATTTAGCAGATAGTTATGGTATAAAATCGGAAATTCACTCAATAAATATAGATTCAACTGGAAACATTGAGTCAATCGCTCGAGATTTAAGATATAATATCCTCCACCAAACAAAAAAAAGATATAACCATGATGTAATTGCAACAGCTCACACAAAAAATGATTCAATAGAGAACTTTTTTATTCGCCTCTATCGAGGCTCATCTCTTGATGGGTTAGCTGGAATATCTTCTCAATATGATGATACTATTCGACCACTAATAAACTATACATCTCAAGATATTTTAGATTATATTGAGAAAAACTCTATTCAATTTGTTCAAGATAAGAGCAATTTTGAAAATAGATATCTTAGAAATAGAGTTAGAAATCAGATTTTACCACAAATTGAGATTGATGGCTACTCAATCAAAACACATATATCAAATATTATGGAGCAGATTGCATTAGAAAAAAACTATTTTGAAGAGATTGTTAATAGTTTTATTGAGAAAAATATATTTATATATAAATCTTTCTCTTTTTTTAAAAAATCTAGCTGGAATACTCTTCATAAAGCAGTAAAGTTAAGAGTTTTAAGCCAATGTTTCTATCTATTTTTTCAGGAGATTCCCACAAAAGAGAGAGTTTATCATCTTTTTGAACTATTTGAATCTGAAAATGGAAAGTGGGAGTATTTTAGAGGCAAAATGGCTCTAAGTGATAAATTCTTTAATATCTTTGATTTTGGGGTGGATAAATTAACACTTACTGAACTACCAAAACTTATTGAAAATCTATCAGAATCCACTTTTTGGAGATTTAGAGAGACAGAAATTGAGTTAATAGATATTAAATTAGCAGATTTCAACATAATATACTTCTCTGAAGGCTTGAAAATGATTAAGTATAGTGGTTCCCAAAAATTAGTTAAAGATATATTTATAGATCATAAAATACCACAATTTTTAAGAAAAAAGTGGCCAATCATATCTAAAAATGGAGAGATTATATCAATTCCTTGGGTTGAAAATGGATTTTATTATAAAAAATAAAAACATTATAAAATTATATAAAATTACTATTAATATAATTAAAAATTTCTAAGTTATTTTTGTTAAAAGATTGAAATAATTTTAGAATATTTGTATAATCCTGTTTTTATTTTGGAGAGTTAATGGATAAAAGAGATTCTAACTTTATAAAATATCCAATATACCTAAAAAGAATTGCACATTTTAGCATAAATACTTTTATTGCAATAACAAGAGTTTTTGCAGAGGGGTTTTATCACTCAATTAAAAAAGATGGAGTAGACTCCTCATCAAAAATAATAAAGTTATGGGGTTTAAGAAATCTATTCTCTATTGAACTTGATAGTTACCATGAAGATAAATCTATTTTTGATCAAGATTTTGGGAATGTTTTATATTTTGCAAATCATAAATCTAACTTTGATATAATAGTTATATCAGCAACATCAAGTAGAAAAATAAGATTTGTAGCTAAAAAATCTCTTTTCAAAGTTCCATATTTTGGTCAAGTGCTAAAATATACAGGAATGTTCTCAATTGATAGAGAGAATCTACCAAGTGCAATAAAAACATTAAGTAATGCAGCAGAGAGATTAAAGGGAGGAGATTTATCTGTTGTTGTTTTTCCAGAGGGAACCCGTTCAAAAGATGGAAAACTTCTCCCTTTTAAAAAAGGACCTTTTTATTTAGCAATTGATTCTGGTGTCCCAATTATTCCTGTAACTATAAATGGAACAGAGAATATAATGTTATCAAAATCTTGGAAAATCAATCGAGGAAAAGTCTCCGTTATTTATGGAAAACCAATTGAAACAAACAATTTAACAGATGATGATATTCCTGAATTAATGATAAAAGTTAAAGAGGCAATAGAGAAAAATCTAAAAAATTAATCAAAAACTGTCATTGTTCTATATCTCTCTAATCCAACAGCCTCAAATTCATCTTTTGAAATTGAGTTTGATACTCCCATCTTTTTTAAGACTCTGTTTATTGCTTTATCATCAGATGCAATAGTTAACTCCTCTTTTTTAAATGTGATACTTTGAAATGGGCCTTCATTAAGTTTTGAATCACTCCAAAGTGCAGCACTTTGTCTTCCAGCACCACCAAAATAGTCAGTTTCAATATAAGCTAAGGGTATTTTTTTTGAATACTCCTCTAAAAATGATACAATAGGACCTGAAAGATGGTCAAACTCCATAAAAACAGCACCACTCTTTGAACTGTAATGCTCATCCAGCTCATCATGAAGGAAATCTGTAACAGGAATTAAAACAAGATTTTGAGGAAGCTCAACAAATGAAATATTGGATAATCTTTTTTTAATCTCATCAACAGCCTCTTTTTTAGTTATTACAGCCTGAAGTGAATGAACCATTTTTTCTCCTACAAAAAATAATATTATTTCATAAAAATATCTGTTTTGTCAAAAAATATGTATTGAATTATGATAAAAAACAGGGTAACATAATTAAACTTTTAAAATCTGTTACATCAGATTTTTATAAATTCTATATTTTTATAGAATTCTTTTTTTTCTATTAAAAGAAAGATTATTTTGTTTTATTTATTCATAATTTTGTAGGATTTTACATGTTAATCATTATATTTTTTATCTCTTTTTTTCAGCAAGTAACAGAAAAGCCTCACTTTTTTTATTTAAGTGATTTTAAAGAAAATAAAAATATAGTTGAGAAATCAAATAATACTACAATTATCAATTCAGAAAAGGAGACTCTTAATAACTCTGATGAAGAAACAATTGAAGATTCAAATGAAGAGACTATTGATGATTTAAATAGTAATGATTTTTTTAATAATTTAAAACTAAAAAAAAGTTTTACTCCAATAGTTCAAATGAGAGGTTACTTTAAAAAGAGCTATTTTCAGGATATATTTTTAGAAAATGGTTTAGAAAAAAGCTCTGAATATAGAAATAGATTATTTTTTGAATTTAAATATCAGCAAAATGAGAATACATTTTTAACTCTATCAACAGAACTCTCTTACAATTTTTCAATTGAGAGAAATGAGAGCAATAAACCATATTTTATTGTTAATGGAGAGAATTTTGATGGCTATTTTGATTATCAAATTGATGAGTTTTATGTTGAAAAAAAATATGATATTTTTTTTGCAAAAGCTGGTATTCAGATATTTAAATTAGGTGAGAATCATGGATTCTCAAGAGCTGATATTATAAATCCACCAGATTATAGAGACTCAATTATTCCTAGTATTGATAAAAGAAAACATGGTATTCTGGCTTTTAATGGTGGAGTTTTATCTAAATATGGAGCAATTGAGTTAATCTGGATGCCAATTCATAAATCACCTAAAATAGATCTATGGGGTAGTGATTTTGCACTTATACAACCATCAACATCTATTGACCCAACAGTCATATCTGATATTTCACCAATATCTATAAATGGAAGAGGGGAAATTCCACTTTCAGAATCAGTTTCCCAATCAAATATAAAAAGTGGTTCATTTGCTATAAATCTTAACAGCTCATTTAAAGAGTTTAATAGCTCTATTTTAATATATTATGGTTATCAAATTATGCCTGAAATTGAGATGGATGATAAACTAAAGGAGTTTTTAAAAAATATAGTATCCACAAATCCTGATAGAGAGCTTTTAACCTCTAGTATATTAGAACTTACTCAACGATATATTTTAGGAGAGGAACTTTTTAAATCAAAATATACAAGAGTTTTTACAACAGCATTTTCAGCCTCATATCCAATATTATCAACAATACTAAAATTAGATTTATCTTTTACTCCTAGAAAACTATACTACACTCCAATAGAGGATGATTTTAATCCTTTTTATAGAGCTGTTTTTGATTATACAATTGGAGCAGAGTATCAATTTTTTGGAACAAGGGGAATTTTTAATTTTGAAATATGGGGTTCTAAAGTAACAAATAGTAAAAAAGATGACAAATATTGGTTTGATAAAGAGAGTAGAGTTGGATTATTCTCTTTTGTAAAATATACAACAGAGAGTAATAAATGGGATTTTTTTGGAGCAACTCTTCTTGATATAACTTTTTTAGATTATTTATTAACATTTAGAATTACTTACAAGATGAATCAAAACTATTTTGAAGTTGGATATAATCATTTTGGAGGAGAAAGTGATTCACCAATTGGAAGATTTGATAAAAATGATCAATTTTTTATAGAGTATAAGTATATATTTTAGTGCTATTATTTAAATTTTTTATTTTTTCTATTAAAAATTGCTTTAATGAAGATTTTTTAGAAATGATGTTCCAAAATCCCCTTTCAAACCAAAGTTTTCAAGAATAGTTGCAGATATATCAGCAAAAGTTCCTCTAATTCCAAGAGTTCCAGACTCTTTAAATGATGGGGAGTAAACAAGAAGCGGAACATACTCTCTTGTGTGGTCAGAACCTTTGTATGTTGGATCACAACCATGATCTGCAACAAAAATAACAATATCATTATTGCTCATTTTACTCATAAACTCATTTGTAAATTCATCTGCCTCTTTTAGTCCATTATAGTAACCTTGAGGATCTCTTCTATGACCCCAAAGCATATCGAAATCAACTAAATTTACAAAAACAAGCCCTTTTCTGTTTTTTTCAAGAAGTTGAAGAGTTTTATCCATTCCATCCCTATTTCCTTGTGTTGGAATCTCCTCTGTTACCCCTCTATGTGCAAAAATATCTCCTATTTTTCCAACAGCAATAACAGGAATATCACTCTCCTTAAGTTGATCCAACATTGTTAAACCTTTTGGCTCCATAGAGTAGTCATGACGATTATATGTTCTTTTATAATTCCCTTCAGAACCTATAAAAGGTCTTGCAATAACTCGTGCAATATTGTGTTTATCTAAAATCTCTCTTGATATTTTGCAAACACGATATAACTCATTAATTGGGATAACATCTTCATGAGCCGCTATCTGAAAAACGGAGTCTGCTGATGTGTATATTATAAGTTTTTTTGTATCAACATGTTCTTTACCATATTTATCAAGAATAACAGTTCCACTCTCTGCATAGTTTCCAATATAGTCATGACCAGTTTTCTCTTTAAACTCATCCATAATCTCTTTTGGAAAACCAGTATCTGTGAATGTTGTAAAACCATCTTTAAGAGGTGTTCCTGCAATCTCCCAATGACCTGTTGTTGTATCTTTTCCATTTGAATACTCTGCCATTATCCCATAATATCCTTTTTCTGGTTTTTGGGTTAGAGAGTTTTCTAAAATATGATTTAAACCTATTGAATTAAATGTATGTAACTCATTTTTTCCAACATATTCAACTATATGTTTGATTGTGTTTGTTCCAGCATCACCATATTTTTCTGCATCTGGAAGTGCTCCAACACCTGCAGAATCTAAAACAATAAGATATATATTTTTCATAAATCCTCCAAAGTAAACAGTTTTATGATACTAATAAATACAGAGTTGTCAATGTTGTTTTTGTGAATATATCGTAACTTTAAAGCTAAACTCTAAAATATTTTTTTTCTTGTTTAAAAAAATTTTAAAATATTAGTCACTCAAAATGTAGAAAAATCGAACTCCAATAGTAAAATATGCATCAAAAGCATCATCATACTCTGTTAAGGCATGTTCATATCTTATAAAAGTGGCTATTGAGTAGTTCCAATTTATAAGATAGGATAGTGCAAATCCAAAATATCCATTTACTAAAAATATATTATCATTAATTTCATTATCTTTTAGCCCTGTAAAACTTACTCCAGCCTCAAAAATAGGGACAAGTCTTAAAACATCAAGATTATATAAAAATCCAAAATATCCATTAACAACATCATATTTTGAGCCAGAAAAGTGTTTATTATAGTTTAAACTACCAGTAACACCCCAAAAATCACTTATGTTATAGATTGTAACAAAACCAACTCCTGCACCATGTGAGTAGTTATCCAGTTTCATATAACCAGAGTAGTTGGCTTCACCACCAATTCCCCAAGTTTCTGCCTCTGCAAAAATGGAGATATTAAAAAAAATAAATAGAATAATTGTAAAAAATCTCATAAAACCACCATAAAATTAAAGATTTTTAAAATTTAAAAAATAAAATCTTTATCTTTTTACTAAAACTAGAGTATTTATAATTTAATTATCTAAAAATTACTACTAAAAATAATAGTTTTTAGTTCGCTAAAATCTTTCATTGCATAGAAAACCCCTTCACGCCCTAAACCAGAGCGTTTTACTCCACCATAGGGTTGTCTATCATTTCTAAAAGAGGGAGTTTCATTAATTAAAACTGTTCCAAACTCCAAATCTTTAATCCCTCTTTGTATGTTCGGAAGAAACTCTGAAAAAATTGAGGCCTGTAAACCATATTTTGTACTATTTGCAATTTTAATAGCTTTTTCAAAATTTTCGAACTCAGATATAACAACAATAGGTGAAAATGCCTCCTCATTATGTATTAAAAGATTATAATTATCTGATTTTACAATAGTTGGAGTTATAATATTTCCCTTTTGTTGAGGTTTTAAAAGAGTAGTTGCCCCATTTTCAACAGAGTTATTATAGAATTTATAAAATTTTTTAACTGCAATATCATTAATAAGTGGACCATTTAGAACTAATTCATCAGAAGGATTACCTGAAACAATCTCTTTTGAGTATTTTATAAAAAGTTTTTCAAAAATAGTTGAGATAGATTTATGAACAAGAATTTTTTGAAGTGATATACAAACTTGACCACCAAAAGAGAAGGCTGATGAAGCTCCTCTTTTTGCTGCCTTTTCCAAATCGGCCGATTCATCAACTATCATTGTTGCAACTCCACCAAGTTCAAGAAAAACTGGTTTATCAGATGCAATCTTTCTAATATGCCAACCAATATCCTCACTTCCTGTAAAAGATATTTGAGATATATTATCATGATTAAGAAAGTTTTCTGCTATTTTATTTGAAATTGGAGTAATTTGAATTAAATTTTTAGGAATATCAAGTGAATCAACAACAGATTTGAATAGAAGTGGAGTTAAAGGTGTTTGAGTTGGTGGTTTTACAATAACACTATTTCCAGAAGCAATAGCAGGAGCTATTTTATGAATCATTAAATTTAATGGAAAGTTATATGGATGAATTGCAAAAAGAGGACCACGTGGAACATATTTTGTATATCCATTAATTCCTTTTGAAAATGGAGTTTGTTCTAATGAAAACTCCTCTCCTTTGAGTTCATAAACCCCTTTTGCCCCCTCTTTAAGTGTTATTATTGCTCTTTTTACCTCTGTTCTTGCAAGTGATATTGGTTTTCCGCTCTCAAGCATAATTAATTCTGCAAAATCTTCTGATTTTTTTATTAATATATTTGAAAGATTTGTTAAAATTTCTTCTCTTAAATAAAGAGGCTCTCCTCTAAATTTTTCCCAAGCCTTTTTAGAGTTTTCAGTAATTTCTAAAAAATCTTTCTCCTCTACTAGTTCAATCTCATCAAGAGTATCCCCTGTGTATGGATTTTTTATAGTTGATATTTCCATTTTTAAAACCTTTAAAATATTTTTCCATGTTTTTTTCTCAAAGTAAAAAAACTTTTTACATGAACAACGGATTAAAACCCACTGAATGCAAAACAAATTTATTTTTTTTCTATCAAATTTTTTTTATAGAATTAATATCAATTCTATTTTTTGATAATATTTTAATTTGAATTTAAAATCAAGATTACAATTTACTAATAGTAGATTTTTGTGACTTTTTCACCTATTTTTCAACAGTTATTTGGATGTTTTTATAAAAATGCTTTATTATTTGCTTAAAATTATATCCCATCTCTCCCATAATTACCCCCTCAAGGATACAAAATCCGACTCCATGACCAAATCCACCTCCAACAAAAAGATAAAAATCATCCATATCAATAGGATTAAATTGATTACTTTTTAGTGCTCCCCAACCATAAACAGAGGCAATTTCACGCCTAAAATTCTCTAAAGTATAGGTTTTATCTCCAATAATAATATTTGTGGGATAACCATTTTCATTCAATTCAAAATTTTTTATTTGATTTTTAAAAATTTTTTTAAAATCTTTTTTGGTGATTTTTAAACTCCATCTAAAATTTCTATTTTTTCCATCTAAATCACAAATTGTTCCACTTATATCATAATAGTTTTTATTAATAATCTCACTTTCATTAAGAATTGAAATATTACTATCATTATTATCTTTTTTATTAATAGTTAGAGTATTTTTTAGATTTTTATCTGAATTACAAATATCATAAATATAGTTTTTTTGAGACTGTAGATATGGAATATCTTCCCCCCAAATCTCTTTTGCAGAGGAGGAGTATAAAGAGCAACTTGAATTAAATACCGCTAAAATAACTCTGTTTTCATAAGTAATCTCTAAATTTTCAATATCTTTTATAATATTTTTAACTAAATCCCTTTTAGGATTCATCCCATTATATAGTTGACAATGAGCTATATCACAAAAATCAAAACCTTTATGCCTACTATTTTTTAGTTGATATTTGGTATAACTTTTTACAACAAGATAGAAGGCTTTTAAAGCCTCTTTTTGTATTAGATTACTCCCAAGCTCTGCTAATAAAACATCAATAATATACTCTTTTATTGGAATTGTTAAATATATCCTCCAATATCTATCAACTTTTTTTATATCTAATTCACCACTTATATATTTTTTTACAACACTATTTTTACTATTAACTATCTCAATCCAAGTAGGATTTTGTAGTGTAATTTTCTCATTTTTTTTTATGATTAATCGATTTTTATCATATTTTTGAGTATATATCTCTATTTTTTCAATTTTATGTTTTGCAAAAAGGTTTATCTTTACAAAATCTTTTGCAAATAATTCATTTGGTATTAATAAAAACAGAAAAAATATTATTAAAACTTTTTTTAAAAAATAGTGATTTTTTTTAGATA
>DYRY01000183.1 GCA_020718465.1 Anaeromyxobacter dehalogenans
TATGCTAACCATATACCAAAACATGTCTAGAGGGAGTAGTCGATATGCTAACGCTCTATGGTGCAACTACTATTTTATATTCAATAGCTATAAAATATTATCTTTTATCTGTAATTTTATAGATAAATTCTGTATTTTCTTTGCTTAACTTTACCAATTTTCTATATACTATCTAAAGAAAAAATAACTATTATTAATCCTTTCTTATAATTATCTGTTTTTTTTATATGGAGTGGTGAATATGAGATATAACATAAAAAACAGATTTTATAACTCCTATATGATATTTTATAGAAAATAGATATGTTTTTAAAAAGTAAAATTGTTATGAGTTATAATGAAAGAGATATCTTAATTTTATTAGTTCTCTATCGCTGTTTTACCACCAGATATTGTTCTTGTTGCAGCTCCAACAGTACAAGTACTATTTTGCCATAAAACATCACGAACAAAACACCACTCACCAACAACCATATTTTGGCAAGTATAAACATGTTCCTGAATATCTCCAATTAAATCATCTCTACAGTAGATTGTTATAGATATATTCTGAACATTTGAAACTCCTTCCCCCTCTCTTCCATTAGGAACACCAGAGTAGTAGTAAACAGCAACAGTATAGTTTTCAGCAGAACCACCATTATGAGGAGATTCAACAGAAACATTTTCAGGATAACAGGTATCTATTGTTCCATTACTATCTGTATCTGCACAACCAATTCTATTATCAACATCTAATTGTGCATCATCATCACTACTTGATGTAAACCAATCTATCTGATGATTTGGTGAACAGGTTTGCCCTAGAATCTCAACATCTCTTGGACAAATACGACAATTATCGTAGTGACAGTCATTATCAGTTCCCCAGTCAGAGGATGTTGCTCCTGGTTTTAATAGATGTAAATCAAAATCGGCTGGAACACTCCACATAACTGATACATTCAAAGAATCAGATGGTTGTATAAATATTGAGTAACTACACTCATGTGGAGTTCTATCAATTGTTATTGTAAATTTAATCTGATATGTTCCTGCAATCAGTGGAACAAATGATGTTAATGCTGATGTTGGAGTGGTTAATATAACATTACTTCCTGCTGGTTGAGATACAACCTCCCAAAACATTGAATCAGGAACACCATTCACACTATTTGATAAACTAACAGTCTCAAATATTATTGGATTTGCTGGATTAGCTCCACAACTATATGTTGGAACTTGACAGTTAGCTGTATCTTCATAATCACTTAAACCATCACAATCATTATCTAATCCATCATTACATATCTCAACAGTTCCTGTTAAAGGCTCTGCTGAACATGTTGTTATTGTGTTGTTATTTGAATCACAAATATATATCCCTTGAGTTCTACAAACACCTAAACCACTTGAAAAACAGGTTTGATATAGGTTTCCAAATGCTTCATCTATAACACCATCGCAATCATTATCCTCACCATCACAAACCTCTGCTGTTCCTGAAACATTTTGAGCACTACAACTCTGCCCACCATTTACACAAATCTGTGAACCCTCTCTGTAACATGCTCCTAAAAATCCATTATTACAAGAGGCACCAATATTAAATCCCTCATCAACAAAACCATCACAATCATTATCTAAATCATCCCCACAACGCTCTGTTATTGCGTTTGTTGGAGTTTCTGTTGCTGTACAAAGAATTGATAGTTTGTCTGTTGAACATGTATAACCTCCAACTCCTCTACAAACCCCTTTTCCTGCATAACACTCACTACCAACTAACTCAAATCCCTCATCAACTAAACCATTACAGTTATTATCTAGACTATCTCCACACAACTCTGTTGTAGCTCGTGTCATATCGGCTTGAACACTACACTCAAGAGCTAATTTATCCCCACTACATTGATAAACACCACTATTTTCACAAACACCTAAACCATTTGTACAGTTAACTCCAAGAAGAGAGAATCCCTCATCAACAAAACCATCACAATCATTATCAATAGTATCTCCACAAAGCTCAACTGTTGCTTGTGTCAAATCAGGTTGAATACTACAAACAGCAGTTTGTTTATCAACACTACAAACATAAACACCACCTCTTTGACAAGGACCATATCCAACAGAACACTCTGTATTTAATATTGTTACAAAACCCTCATCAACTAATCCATCACAATCATTATCTAAACTATCTCCACATAACTCTGGTCCAGAAAGAGATGTATTTGCTGTTTGACTACAAACAAGCTCTAACTTATTTGTACTACAAACATAATTTCCTGAAACTTTACAAACCCCTTTCCCATCATCACAATTAGCCCCAAGTAAATCAAATCCCTCATCAGCAAAACCATCACAATCATTATCTAAACTATCTCCACATAACTCTGGTCCCTGTTGTGATAAGTTAGCAGTAACACTACACTCTATTGTTTTTCTATCACTACTACACTGATAGATACCCTCTCTTTTACAAACACCCTCTCCAGCAGAACAATCTTGACCAGTTAACTCAAAACCCTCATCAGCTAAACCATCACAATCATTATCAATACCATCACCACATAGCTCTGGAAAAGAGTTAGCTAAATTCTCCTGAGCATCACAAACAACTGTTGATCGATCATTACTACAAATATAATGACCTGATGCTCTACAAGCACCAAATCCAGCCTCACACTCAAATCCAACTAAACTAAAACCCTCATCAACTAAGCCATCACAATTATTATCCACACCATCACCACAAAGCTCATCTGTTTGGTTTGCTACTATAGGTTGGGCATCACAAACAATTGATAATTTATCTGGTGAACACTGAAAAACACCTACATTTGTACAAACACCCTCTCCAACAGAACACTCCTCTTCAACAGAATCATAGCCTTCATCAATAAAACCATCACAATCATTATCTAAGTTATCTCCACATAACTCCTCTGTTGCAAGAGTAGGATTATCATTTGCATCACAAACAACCTCCTCTTTGTTTTCAGCACAAACATAAACACCTTCACCACGACAAACCCCACGTCCAGCAACACAAGATGTCCCTAAAAACTCAAAACCCTCATCAACAAAACCATCACAATCATTATCTTCACTATCACAAACCTCTTCAGAGGCTAACTCTGGTTTTTCAACTGCATTACAAACAACTCCTCTTCCATCTTCAGAACATAAATAAACACCTTCACCTTGACATGCTCCAATACCAACAAAACAGGGTTGTCCTAAAAGAGTAAAACCATCATCAACAGTTCCATCACAATCATCATCTATTGCATTACATAACTCTGTTTGTGGTTCTAACTCCTCTAAATCAGTTTTACAATATGATGTTAAACCACTATCACTACAAACAACAACCCCATCAACTCCACATGCCCCTTTTCCAACAAAACATGGTTCCCCAACATTGAATCCCTCATCAATATCATCATTACAGTTATTATCAAATCTATCACATAGCTCTCTTGTTGGTAAAACTTCCCCTTTACACTCTATATCAAAATATTCTCCACCAATACAGATTTGTTGACCTTTTTTACATAAACCAACTCCAACTGTTGAAGAATCTCCAGAGTAACAGCTTTGTGTTCCTGTGCATGAACAGTTCTCATCTATTTGACCATCACAGTTATCATCAAATCCATTGCCACAAATCTCTGTTGCAGTAACCTCCCCACAACCTCCACAAGCATTTGTTACACCCTCATCAATAAAACCATCACAATCATTATCAATACCATCGCAAATCTCTTCAGGTTCAGATCCACAACCACCACAATGATTTGATACATTCTCATCAACAAAAGTATTACAGTTATTATCTAAATCATCACAAACCTCTTCTGATGGTAAAATTTCACCAATACACTCACTCCATGCCCCATTTTCACATGTTTGAATACCACTTTTACAAACTCCAACCCCAAGCTGTTTAGGAATACCAGAGAAACAGTTTTTAACATCCCCATCTCTACAATATCCACAACTTTCATCAATTAAACCATCACAATCATTATCTAAACCATCATCACAAATCTCTTCAGGAACTTCACCAAGCTCTCCACAAGCATTCAGTTGAATTCCCTCATCTGTTTGCCCATTACAGTTATTGTCAAGATTATCAAAAAGCTCCTCTGTTGGTAATATTTGATATTTGCAAGTTGAGAATTTACCATTTTCACAAACTTTATATCCTTCTTTACATTCACCAATATTTAATGTGTGTGTTGGAGCTTCGTAACATGGTTCAATCTGTCCCTCTGAACAGGAGCATCTTTCATCAGTATAACTATTACAGTTATTATCAAGTTCATCACCACAAACCTCCTCCATTCCTGGATTTATATAAGGATTACTATCATCACAATCGGGTCCTAAATCACAATATGGACCATAACCATCACGATCTAAATCAATACATGTGAATTGAATATTATTATCTGGTTCACAAAGATGTGTATTTGCATTACAAATTGCTCTATCTGGTGGACAATCTGCTGATGTTGAGCAGTAGCCAATATTTGAAACACAAACTCCCTCATAGTTGCATATTTGCCAACTTTCACATTCAGGAGAGCACTGATTTTTAGGTTTCACCTCTGTTCTTGGGTCATCACCACAACCCACCACTAAAAAAATAAGTGTAAAAACAAGTAGTATATTTTTCATGTTACTCTCCTCTATTTAACATCTTTTAAGTTTAATCCACCAGGATATCCATAAGATACATATTGATCATATCCATAAACAGAGATTCCAATAGGTTCATCTGCAAGTATTGAGTGTGTTCCATCTGCTAAGGATATTCTTGCTCTTTTATAGTTTGATGTGCCAATATTTGTGAATTGAGAATCATTTAAAAGAGTTCCATCTAATCTAACATCAACAACTGTTCCATCTGTTTTTTTAGGAGCAACAATAGTTACATAATCATGAGCATATGTGTTTGGAACAAGAAATAGATAATCTTTTCTATATTGCTCAACAGGAACTTGAAGAATAAATGCTGGATCTCCAGTTCC
>DYRY01000184.1 GCA_020718465.1 Anaeromyxobacter dehalogenans
ACCTCTAAACATATTAAACTCCTCTATTCATGTTGATAATAGAGCATATAAGACTAAAGTGTAATTCTATTTTTTTTCGTTTATTTCTATATTTTCCACCTAAAATTTTAAAAATCTTTATTTCTGCATTAACATTTTCTATTAAAACAAATAATACTATCACTAAATTGTTTGTATTTACTAGAATAGTTCTTTTTGGGAACTTTTTATTATTTTTACTTTTAGTTATAAAAAGTAAGGTTTTTTGATAATTATTTAAAATCTTTGTTTATTGTAGTGAAGATGAGTTATATATATCTTATCTATTTCATTATTATAAAAAGAACTCTCTTTACTTTTAAACTTTTATGTTTATTATTAGGAATGTTAAAGGATGAGACAAAAAAGATGGAAAACAAACATTTAACAACAGTACTGTGTTTATATTTTTACATTTTTACATTTTTAAACAATTTACTTAACATTAGTATAGTAACATAGATTTTAAGGAGGAGTTATAATCTGGAGATTGAGTAATAATTTACCAACAATGTTTCGCATGATTGATGAAATTAGAAAAGAGGGGGAAAATTATCATAGAAAAGAGAGAAAATATGGCAGTTTTACAAAAACTATGGAGCTTCCTTTTAAAATTGATGCAGATAAAGCAGAGGCATCTTTTGAAAATGGATTACTAAGTTTAACTCTTCCACAAATGGAGAGTGAAAAACCTAAAATAGTAACAGTTAAAACATTATCATAAATGGAATACAGAGATAACAATAAAATTTATTCAGAAACAGAGAGTATTCATGAGAACCCAATTATGGTTCCCAAAACAGATATTATTGAAACAAAAGAGTCAATGATACTCTCTATCCTGTTCATTATAAGAGAAGTTTTACCATATCTGATGACTTTGATAAATGGAGTATTAAAGCAACAATGAAAAATGGTGTATTATCTCTTTTAATTCCAAAAACACCAATAGTTGAATCAAGAAAAATTCCTGTTGCATTTAAAGAGTAAATAGAAAAAATTTTAAACTTTTATAAAAAATCTTTTATCTATAATCTCTTTTACAAGAAATAAATTAAAAAAATATACACAAAATAAATAAAAAAGTTCTCAATTTTTTAACAAATAAAGCAGTTGAAATTGCTTGACAATTAAACTCTATGTTGTATACTTTATCAGTTGTTTTTTACAAAATTAAGGAGGAGTTTATGGAGAGAAGAAAAGTTATTATTATGGGTGCAGCTGGTCGTGATTTTCATAATTTTAATACCTATTTTAGAGATAATGATAGTTATAATGTTGTTGCATTCACAGCAACTCAAATTCCTGATATTGATGGAAGAAAATATCCAGCTGTTTTAGCTAATAAAACTAAATATCTCTATCCAAATGGAATTCCAATTTTTGATGAATCAGAACTTGCAAATCTTATTAAAAAAGAGGATGTTGATGAGGTTGTTTTCTCTTATAGTGATGTTCCATATCCTTATGTCATGAATAAAAGTGCCCTTGTTAATGCTTTAGGGGCTGATTTCAGACTTCTTGGAACAAAAGAGACTACAATAAAATCTAAAAAACCAGTTATATCTATTTGTGCAGTAAGAACAGGTTGTGGAAAATCACAAACAACACGTTTTGTTTATGATATTCTAAAAAAAATGGGAAAAACAGTTGTTGCAGTTCGTCATCCAATGCCTTATGGTGATTTAGAGGTTCAAACAGCTCAACGTTTTGCTCAAATATCAGACCTTGAGAAACATAAATGTACAATTGAGGAGATGGAGGAGTATGAACCACACATTGCAGCTGGAAATGTTATCTACTCTGGTGTTGATTATGAACAAATTTTAAGAATTGCAGAGACAATTGATAATCCAGACCTTATTTTATGGGATGGTGGAAATAATGATATGCCTTTCTATAAAGCTGATTTAAAAATTGTTATTGTAGATCCACTTCGTGCAGGTCATGAAGTATCATACTATCCTGGAGAGGCAAATTTAGTTATGGCAGATGTTGTTGTTATTAATAAAATGGACTCTGCAACTTTTGAAGATATTGCACTTGTAAAATCAAATATTCAACGTTTAGCTCCAAATGCTGTTGTTGTTGAAGCAGACTCTGAACTTACTGTTGATGCTAATATAAAAGATAAAAAAGTTCTTATTGTTGAGGATGGTCCAACATTAACTCATGGTGAGATGAAAATAGGAGCAGCCTCTGTTGCAGCAAAAAGATTTGGTGTTGGTTCAATGGCAGATCCACGTCCACATGCTGTTGGAAAAATTGCATATACATACCAAAAATATCCAAATATTGGGGAGTATATTCTTCCAGCAATGGGTTATGGTGAGCAACAAGTTAAAGATTTAGAAACAACAATTAATAATATTCAAGCTGATATTATTTTAAGTGGAACTCCAATTGATTTAGGTCGTATTGTTAAAGTTAATAAACCAATTGTTCGTGTTGGTTATGAACTTAAAGAAAGAGAGGGTTCAATAGGAAAAATAGAGGCAGCAATTAAAAAACTTTTTATTTAATTGATAATGAATTTTTCAACTGTTTAATATTTTTTTGATTTTAATAAAAATATTATTATGATTTTATTAAAATTATGGTTTATTAAATAGTAAAAGATGTTTTAAGGGTTGATAAACTATTTTATCAGCCCTTTTTTATAAAAAATATTAATTTAATTTTTATTATGTTTTTTTTGTGTTTTAATAGAGTCTTTATAAAAAAACATTGATTTTTTATAGAGATTATGATTCTTATTATTAAAAAAGTATCTCTAAATAGCTACTTTTTTGTAACTATTTTATCTACAAATATTGGGAGGATTTTGTGTCAAAAAAAGATCTATTAATGATCTCCGATTATGATAGGAGATGGCTTGAGAGTGTTATTGAGCTTGCAGAGGATGTTAAGAAAAATCGTGAGAAATATAGTAAACATATGGAGCAAAAAACACTCCTTATGTTTTTTGAAAAACCATCTCTTAGAACAAGAGTATCATTTGAGGCAGGAATGACTCAAATGGGAGGTCATGCAATATATTATGATATTGCAACATCCCCAATGGGAAAAAAAGAGACAGTAAAAGATACTGCAATTGTATCCTCACGCTATGTTGATATTATGATTGCTCGTCTTTTAAAAAATGAGCATGTTCATGAATTGGCTAGATACTCAACAGTTCCAGTTATCAATGCTCTTGATGATTTAGGTCATCCAACACAAATTGTTGCCGACTTATTAACAATTAAAGAGAAAAAAGGGAAATTTGATGGATTAAAATTTGCATATCTTGGTGATTGTGAAAATAATGTAACATACTCTTTAATGGAGGGATGTTGTATGTTGGGAATGGATATACGAGTATCTGGACCAGAGGGAATGCTTCCAAAAAAAGAGATTGTTGAACGTGCTCAAAGAATAGCAGTAGAGAATGGTGGCTCTCTTTTAGTTACAACAGATCCAAAAGAGGCTGTTGCAGGAGTTGATGCAGTTTATACAGACTCTTGGATGAGTTATCATATATCCCCAGAGGAGAAAGAGACCCGTTTGAATAAACTTCAACCATATCAAGTTACTGTTGATTTAATGAATTTAGCAAAAGAGGATGCTATTTTCATGAATTGTCTTCCTGCTATGAGAGGACATGAGCAAACAGCAGAAGTTATTGATGGAAGATGGTCTGTTGTTTATGATGAAGCAGAAAATCGTCTTCATGCACACAAAGCAATTATGCTTCGCTTATTAAATTTAGCATAATTTTATTTTTAAATAAAAATAAAGCAATCACTTTATAGAAAAATTTTTACTTTTAATTTAAACTTTTTTAAACAAGAGTATAATTAATAGGGTTCTTTCGATTTTTATTGAAGTTGTAAATTCTATTAATTATTTTAATAAAAATGGAGTGTTTATGTTAACAAAGTCAGAACAAATTATTGAAAAAACAGAACATTTTGGTGCTCATAACTATCATCCACTTCCAGTTGTTATTGCAAAAGCAGAAAAGTGTAAAGTTTGGGATCCAGAGGGAAGAGAGTATTTTGATTTTTTATCTGCCTACTCTGCTGTTAACCAAGGGCATCGTCATCCTAAAATCATTGCAGCACTTAAAGAGCAGGCTGATAAATGTACATTAACATCAAGAGCATTTCATAATGATATTTTAGGTGATTTTCTTGAAAAACTATGTGTATTTACTGGATATGAGATGGCTCTTCCAATGAATACTGGAGCAGAGGCTGTTGAGACTGCAATAAAGCTTGCTCGTAGATGGGGAGTTGAAAAAAAGGGTATTGAAAATGGAAAACAGGAGATTATTTTTGCTGAAAATAATTTTCATGGTAGAACTGTTGGTGTTATCTCTGCCTCTACAGAGGAGGAATCAAGAGTTAATTATGGTCCATATTTAACAGGAATTAAAATTATTCCTTATGATAATGCAGAGGCTCTTGAAAGTGCAATTACAGATAATACTTGTGCATTTATATTTGAACCAATTCAGGGAGAAGCAGGTGTTTATGTTCCATCTGAAGGTTATTTAAAAAAAGTTCGTGAAATATGTACAAAACATAATATAATGATGATAGCAGATGAAGTTCAAACTGGTTTTTGCCGTACTGGTAAAAAATTTGCTTGTGATCATGAAGATGCAAAACCAGATGCTATGGCATTAGGAAAAGCTCTTGGTGGTGGTGTATTTCCTGTTTCAGCAGTTGTTGCAGACCATAAATATATGGAGGTTTTTACAGCTGGAACACATGGTTCTACTTTTGGTGGAAATCCATTAGCTTGTGCAGTAGCAATGGCAGCTCTTGATGTTCTTGATGATGAAAATTTAGCTGAGAGAGCTGAAAAACTTGGTAAAGTTTTTAGAGATACAATTTCAAAAATATCTTGTAAAAAAATGGTTCAAGTTAGAGGAAAAGGGCTTTTAAATGCTGTTATTTTTGAGGATGGTTTTCAGGCTTGGGATGTTTGTGTTGCATTAAAAGAAAAAGGAGTT
>DYRY01000185.1 GCA_020718465.1 Anaeromyxobacter dehalogenans
TGATAAAAGCGAATAAACATCCCTATTTTCTCTTGTTCTCCCTCTTTTGGAAAGAAATAGTATCCAAAATAGATATTAAAAGACCACTTCATACTCTCTTTAACATCTTTAACAATCCATCCACCTTCACCATCACTTCTAAACATTGGATATCCAAGTCTTACACGTCTTCTAGCCTCTATTGCAAAAACATTAACAGCTCTTTTTCCTGTTAAAAATCCCTCTCCTCTCTGAAATTGATAATCAAAATAGTACTCAAATCGATTATCACTATGTGCAATATCAATATCTCCTCTCATCTCACTCTCTTCATTTATTGAGAACCAGCCATAACCATTATCACTAATTCGATATATTCCACCAACTTTAAAAGTGTGTAAATCTCCTTTTCTACTTTCAGGATCATTAAGAGTTAAAGATAGCTCTGTATATTCATAGGAGATATTTGCACGAATAATAGGTAGGTTTACATCTGTTCTATGAATAATTATCTCATCTCCAAGATGTGTACATTCATGAAATATTGAAAACCAAGTTAATGTTAAACTTTTAAAAAATCCTATTTCTGAAAATCTTTTAATAAATGCTATTTTGGGAGCTCCAAAACGGTAATCTGTATCTAAAAGAGGGGCTGTTTTTGATTCAAACATATCCTCTAAAATATGCACACTTATTGGTAAAGAGAGTGAAAATCCCCAACTATTTTTCTCTCCAAAATCAAAAGCAAAAATAGGAATATCAAATCCAACATCAACAATAACAACAGGTCTATCCATAACACTTGAAACATCCTCCATATTATACTCATCATAGTTTCGATCATAACCAATCTCTGCTTTATTAAATTGACCATGAATTTCAGATATCAATGGTTTACCAAAAGTTACTTTTTTAAATATTGAGTCTGAAAAAAATGAGTTTTGAGCTTGTGTTGTTGCTGTTACTAAAAAAAATAAAACAGCAAGTTTAATTAATTTTTTAATCATAAAAATTCCTAATAAAAGTTATACTACCTATTCGAAGTATTATTAATAACTATTAGATTATTTTGTTTATTTTTTAATATCTCTTGCTTTTAATATAAGTTCTTTTTTCAGATTAAATAGAGATGACTCAAGACCAACAGGATATTGATGAGGATTTAAAAATCTTTTAACTCCAGTATGAAATTTTGAAAGCTCTTTCTGTGCAAAAGCTCTAACATCATGAATTGATGGAAGTTGATAAATCTGTTTACCATCTTTAAAAAGAGTTACTAATAGCTCTTTATAAGTTGACTCTTTAGGAAATTGCTTTCTTCTTGTATCATCAAATGGGTCAATAATCTCAAAATTTTCAACAGACTCAAAACTATTATATATCATATCTCCAATATACTCTCCATTTAGTTCAAATCTTTTCACACCTAATGAACCAGGATTTGATGTTTTTATAGCCTGTTCAGAGAGTTTTACTTTGTAATCCCAAGAACCATTATGGTTTTTTATTGCAGCAAGTTTATAAACTCCTCCAAGTGCAGGTTGGTCATATGCTGTTGCTAATTGTGTTCCAACTCCCCAAACATCAATAACTCCACCTTGTGCTTTAAGGCTTAATATTGTCTCCTCATTTAAATCATTACTTGCAACAATTGAGGCTTTGGGAAATCCACCATCTTCTAAAATCTCTCTTGCCTTAATACTTAAGTAGGCTAAATCGCCAGAATCAAGGCGAATTCCAACCATCTCATGCCCCTTTTCTCTAAGTTTTTTCCCAACTTTTACTGCATTTTTAACTCCCTCAACTGTATCATAAGTATCAACAAGAAAGAGAGAATTATTTGGCATAGCCTCTGCATATTTTTCAAATGCCTCAAGTTCAGAATCAAAAGACATAACCCAACTATGAGCATGTGTTCCTTTTATTGGAATTCCAAAAAGTTTTCCTGCTAAAACATTTGATGTTGCATGAGCTCCACCAATATAGGCTGCTCTACTTGCAGATAAACCACCATCAACCCCTTGAGCTCTTCTTAAACCAAATTCAAGAACCGTTTCACCACCTGTTGCAAAACAGATTCTTGCTGATTTTGTTGCAATTAAAGTTTGAAAATTCATAATATTTAAAAGAGCAGTTTCAAGAAGTTGAGCCTGAATTAGTGGTCCTGTAACTTTTATTAGAGGTTCATTTGGAAAAACGATTTCCCCCTCTTTTACACTCTCTATAGTACAAGTTATTTTTAGATTTGATAGATAATTCAGAAACTCCACCTCAAAAAGTGGATTACCATCATTTCCATTCAGTGATTTTAAATAGGCTATATCACTATCATCAAATTTAAAACTGTTAATAAAATGAGTAACATACTCCACTCCTGCTGCAATTGCATACCCACCTTTAAATGGATTTTTTCTAAAAAATAGATGAAAAACTGACTCTGTTTCATGAATGTTATTTTTCCAATATCCATAAGACATTGTTAATTGATACAAATCAGTCAAAAGAGATAGTGTTGATGAGTAAATATCTGAAAGAGATCTCATAAAGCCTCCAATTATAAATAAAAAAATATTTTATACTATTTTAACAATTAATCCAAATAGTTTTTTAAAATTTTGCTATATTAAAGAAAAATTGCAACTTAATAATATTACAACTTAATAAAATTTTAGTTTTTTTAAATCAAGATTGAAAGATAAAGTTTTTTTAAAAATAAAGATTGACTTTTTTTTTAAAATCGTTATTTTTTTTGAGTTGACTGACTTCAAAAAAACAGATTCTGTTTTTTGTTTTATATTTATATTTGTTTTTTAAAGGATTTGATATGAAAAAAATAGTATTAATCTTAATTTTACTTACATCAACCATTTTTTCACAACAAAAAAGCTATACCTATCAGGATGTTGTGAAAAATATATTAAATCATAACTATAAACTTAAAGAGATTGAGGAGCAAATTGCTCAAGCAGATATACTAATTGAGAAATCTTATACATTTTTGCAACCAATAGTATCTGCAAATGCTCGATATACAATTAATGATAAAGAGACAGCTATGAGTATGCCAAATGTTGGAAAAATAGTTATCAATGATAAATATACCTACTCATTTGGAGCAAATGTAAACTATACACTACTAAATTTACGTGCATTACCTCTTGTAAAAGTTGCAAAAAAATCAAAAGAGATATCTAAACTCTCAAAAGAGATTGCAGAGTTAACAATAAAAGAGGCTATTGGAGATATTTTTATAAATATCTTAATGCTTGAGGAGGTTATAAGAGTTAATGAGTTAACTCAGAAAAATCTATTGGCTCATCTTGAATTAATAAATGCAAAAATTGAGATGAAAGAGAGTATTGAGATTGAGAAATTAAGGCTTGAGGTTGAACTTGCAGGAAATGAGACTCAAAAAGAGCAAACTTTGGGAGTTATAAGGCAACTGAAATCTACTCTTGCAGTTATGATGGGACTTGATAGTGAAAAATTTTCAATTATTCCATTCTCATTTAAAGAGGATATAAAAAGTTATGAAGAGTCTCTTAATATTGCTAAAATAAATAGAAAAGAGCTAAAACTAAATGAGGTACAGCTTGATATTGAGAGTAATATGCTTGAGAATGTATACATGCAATTCTATCCAACTCTACTCATGCAGACAGGGTGGAATTGGAATAGTGCAAAGGGTTTTACTGGAGAACATGACTCTTGGAATATAAATTTTATTTTAAATGTACCAATTTATGAGGGAGGAATGAGATTTAAAGATATTAAAGATGAGAAATCTAAAATTAGAGCTATTAAATTTCAAAAAATGGCAATTGAGGATGAGATAAAGCAGGAGATAAAGTCAGCAATTATAGATATTGAGAATGGAGAGTTAACTCTAAAAAAGATTGAGAAAGAGATTGAGCTTGCAAAAAAAAATCTTGAGTTAATAGAGGAGTCATACAAACTTGGTGTTGCTCAAAATATTGATGTTCTTGATTCAACAAAAATAGTTCAACTATCAAATCTAAATTTTGTGTCTGAAAAACTAAAACTAAATAAATCCTATTTAAAGTTGAAAAAAACTCTTGGAAAGTTATAGTAAATATCAAAATAAAAGAACAACAGAAAATTGCTATATAAATCAATAAAGATATATTGATAGTAAAAGAGAAAAATGTTAAAGTTTTAATATTTTTTAGAGGTTTTAATGAAAAATCTATCAATATTTTTTTTACTATTACTAACATTAACAGCCTGTTCAACATCACAACAAAAACCCTCTGATTGTAAATGCAGTAAATTAAGTAGTGAGAATAGGGTAAACTACTCAGAAAAATATAGCTCTAACTCTATTGAAAAAGATAGTGATATGGAGATTTTTTTAGCTCCATATAGAAAAAATTTAGAAGAGAAAACTGAGATAACTCTTGCTGAATTAAAAGTTGATTTAAAACATGGTTCTCCAGAGGGAACTCTTGGTAAATTTGCCTCAACAGTTATTCTTGAAAAAGCTAGAGAGTATAGTGGAAAACCTGTTGATTTCTCTATTTTAAACCGAGGTGGATTAAGAAAAGAGATTTTTAAAGGTGATTTTAAAGTTCGTGATGCTTATGAGTTAATGCCATTTGATAACTATATTGTTCGTTTATCAATATCTGGTAGTGATGTTGAAACAATTTGCTCTGAAATTATTAAAAATGGTGGTATGCCAGCCTCTAATATTCAAATAAAATATGAACGTTCTACTCAAAAACAGGAGTGTAGAGTTAATAATGAGGCAATTGATAAAAATAGAGTATACTATATTGCAACAATCAACTATCTCTATCAAGTTGGAGAGGGTATCCCAACAATAAAACAGGCAAAACCTGAAGATATGATGTATCAACGGCTTTTTCGGGATGCAATTATTGAGTATGCAAGAGATAAAAAAGTAATAGATGGTTTTTCTGAAAAAAATATTATCATCTTAAATTAAAAATTTGATTTTTTTTAATATCTTCCAAAATCATCATCTAAAGAGACAATATCTTTTGGTGAAACT
>DYRY01000186.1:0-3210 GCA_020718465.1 Anaeromyxobacter dehalogenans
AACAGTTTATTTAACCAACTTTAATAGATATTTTTACTTTTTTTTTAAAATATAGTAAAAATTAAAGAGAATTACTGTTTTTAAGAGATTTTTGAACCTTCACCTATTTGTGATTCAGGAGATAGAAGTGTAAGTGAGTTTTTTGTGGATGCTGCAAGAATCATTCCTTCAGAACGAACACCTAAAAGCTCAACAGGTTTTAGATTTACAATTACAGATACTAATTTTCCAACAAGTTGCTGAGATTCTGGATAAAATTTTGCAATTCCAGAAACTATTTGCCGAATCTCTCCAACATCAACCATCAATTTATAAAGTTTATCTGAACCCTCAATAGCTTCCACAGATAGGATTTTTCCAACTCTTAAATCTAGTTTACCAAAATCATCAATTGTTATCTCTGATTTGATATTTTTCAGTTTTTTTTGTGGTTTTTCAGCCTCTTTTTTCTTTTCAACTTCAACTTTTTGAAAAATTTTATAATCTCCATCCACAATTGAGTCACTTGAGTAGAAAAATCTACTTTCTATAAATGAAAACTCAACATCATCACTAATATTAAGAAGCTCTGAAACTCTTTTCGATGTTTTTGGTAAAACTGGTTTAATCATAACTGTAATAAAGGCAATTGTGTCCAAAAGTAGATACATCACCTCCTCTAAACGCTCAATATTACCATCTGAAGCAAGTCTCCAAGGTTCATTAATAACAATATACTTATTTGCAGCAGAGATAACTCTCCATATATTTTTAATATACTCATGAAGCTCAAATGAGTCAATAAACCCCTCTGAAACTCTGAAAACTTCATCTCTTAAATCTAAAATTTCATTGTCACTCTCTGTTTTTGAAACTCTTTTTATAACTTTCCCATCAAAATATTTTTTCTGCATTGATAAAGCTCTTGATATAAGATTTCCTAAATCATTTGCTAAATCGGCATTTAATCTTTGCTCTAAATTCTCTATTAAGAAGTTACCCTCTGTTTTAAAGTTATTATCTGCTGTTAAGTAGTATCTTAATGGCTCGGAACCATATTTATCCATAACTTCATCAGGTGTTATGAAATTTCCTCTTGAGGAGGACATTTTTTCCCCTTGAAGATTTAAAAATCCATGAGCAAAAACATGTTTTGGTAAATCAATATCCAAACTCATAAGCATTGCTGGCCAATAGATTGTATGAAATCTTGATATATCTTTTCCAATAACATGAGTTGTGTTTGACCAATATTTCTCAAAGCTCTCTTTATTATCAAGAAATCCAATAGATGTAAGATAGTTAATAAGTGCATCATACCAAACATAAATCACATGTCCTTTCTCAAAAGGGATTGGAACTCCCCAAGAGAAATTACTTCTTGAAACAGAGAAATCTCTTAGACCTGTTCTTATAAATTGAAGCATCTCTTGCCTTCTTGATTCTGGTTGAAGAAATTGAGGATTCTCTTCATGAAGTTTTAAAAGTGCATCTTGATATTTAGTTAATGCAAAGAAGTAGTTCTCCTCCTCCTCCCAGTGTGTTTTTGTTTTATGAACAGGACAACCCTCACCATCTAAAAGCTCTTTTTCTGTGTAAAAAGTTTCACAAGAGTCACAGTAGAAACCACCATAACTATTTTTGTATATATCACCCTTTTCAAAAGCCTTTTGAATAAGTTGAGCTGCTACCTCCATATGATCATCATCACTTGTTCTAATAAAACGGTTATATGATATATCAAGTTGCTCAAAAACATTTTTTATATCAACTGCCATTTGATCACAATACTCTTTTGATGTTAAATTAAGGCTTATAGCTTTTTTTTCAACATTTTTAGAGTGTTCATCCATACCTGTTGAGAAAAAAACATCATAGCCTTTCATTCGTTTAAATCGTGCAATAATATCTGTTGAGACAACCTCCCAAGCAAAACCAAGATGCATTCTTGAGTTAGGATATACAATAGCTGTTGTGATATAAAACGGTTTTTTACTCATACAAATCTCCTTTTTTGTACCTTTTTGCGTTATATTCCCGATTTTTAAAATTACCATCATGTTGTTTTGATGGATATTTTCCTGTTTTTCTCATATTTTGAGGTTGGTTATTACTCTGGCTTTCGCTCTCTGTTTCAAGCAATTTTTCACTATTTGTATCAATATTTTTTTCACTATTTGAGCTATAACAGTTTGAACATTTCTCTTTACTAAAATTCATTCCCTCTTCAAATCGGAGACAACACATAAAGCGACCACAAATACCAATAAGTTTCTCATTAGATACACCAAAACTATTCTCTCTTGCGTCTTCAAGAGATATAGTCTGAAAATCTCCAATAAAAGAGAAACAGCAGACCTCTCTTCCACAAATACCAATTCCACCAAGCATTTGGGCCTCATCACGAACTCCAATTTGACGCATCTCAATTCTTGAACGAAATTTAGAGGCTAAATCTTTAACAAGTGCTCTAAAATCAACTCTTCCTTCAGCAGTAAAATAGAAAATTATTTTGCTAGAGTGAAGCATAAAATGCACTCTAACAATTTTCATTTTCATCTCTCTCTCCTCTATTTTTTCAATGCAGAACCTCATTGCCTCCCGTTCTAAATCTGGTGCAACCTCTTCAAACTCAATATCCTCCTGATTTGCAACACGAATTATTTGAGGATACTCCTCTGTTTGGGTATCTTCATAGTGTGTTCTAACAAAACCAACTGTCACCCCTCTACTATTTTCAATAACAACAGGAACATCTCGATTAAGAGGCTCTTCTGATTGGTATTTGTGTAGTTTGGGTGAATTTCTAAAAGCAACTCCAACTATATATCTCATAACTCCTCAGCATAAGTAAAACAATCAAACTCAATACAACTCAATACAACATTAAGTTTACAGATATTAAATATTTTATCAAAAAAAATCCATATTTTTATTTAAAAAACACAAAATAATTATTTAATGATGTAAATTTCTAAATTTCACTATAAATATTAACATTATTTTAAAAAATTTATATATGTTATAGATTTTTATCTCTTCATAGATATTAAAAAAATATATATATTAAAATCAGTTATCTTTTCTTTTTAAAAAATGGTATCATTATCTATTTCACATCTATTTCACAAAAAAAATTACTTCTAGTATTAATCACATTTACAATTGCGTTTTTTCTTCTGCATTTGGGCATTTTTTTTGTTATAATGATTTTAAATTAGAATGATTTTA
>DYRY01000186.1:3310-5011 GCA_020718465.1 Anaeromyxobacter dehalogenans
CTTCTGCATTTGGGCATTTTTTTTGTTATAATGATTTTAAATTAGAATGATTTTATGTTTTTTATCTATTTAACAACAATTTTATTACCACCAGCAGAACGAGAGGCATCAATTCCATCATAAATAGCAGTCATCAGGGAGGTAAAAGAGAGATCTTCTCGCTCTGAAGATGCAATTGCAATTGAGAAAACTATCTCTGGATGGTCTTTTAGAAGTTTTTGATATATTCTCTCTGCAACAATATTTGCACCAGCTTTGTTTGTGTGTGGCATTAAAATTAAAATCGCCTCATCTCCAAGCGTGATAGGAATATCAATATCTCTTATTGATGTAGATACTTTATCGCTAAAGTTTAAAAATAGCTTTTGGAAATCCTCAAGAGATTTTTTTTTCATTTTAACAGAGTTATCAAAAGTTAAATACATCATTGTTAGTGGAATTTGATATCTTTTAACCCTTTTTATCTCAATATGAATGATTTTTTTTAAAAATTCAAAATGGTAGTAATCATTTGTAATATGAAGACCTGTATCCAATAACTCTGTTAACTTCTCTGCACCTCTAAAAAGAATCAGAAGAGACTCTTTAGATAAATTCTCTTCAGAGATAAAGTTATCAATCTCCAATGTTTTTAAGTTAATATCAGCCCCATTTTCATAGACAACCATATTAAGAGAGATCTGTTTTAGATGCTCTTTCATTTCAGATATCCACAAAGAAAGCTCCGCTTTTTGAAGTGAGTTTATCATAATTGCATAAAATCTTACATCTTGATTATAAACTTTGTGAAAAAGCTCATCTAAACTTTGAAAATGTGTAATTTCATACTCACTATCCTCCAAAAGAGTCTGAAAAACTTTTAATTTATCCTCTGGAAATGATAAAAATGCAATTTTTTTCTTCATTAAAGTGCCTTTAAAAAGTTATCAATAAGATTTGTAAAAACATCTTTTACTTTATTAGCAGTATCACTTACTTCTTGATGAGATAGTTTCTCTTTTGAGATTCCAGCTGCCATATTTGTGATGCAGGATACTCCAACAACATCAACACCAGAGTGACCAAAAACAATAGATTCAGGAACAGTTGACATTCCAACGGCATCTGCTCCAAGAGTTGCTCCCATTTTAATCTCTGCAGGAGTTTCATAAGATGGACCACTCATGGCAATATAAACACCCTCTTTAATATTAATGTTCATTTTATCTGCAACAGTTTTCATTTTTTTTCTAAGTTTTTGGCTATAAACTTCACTCATATCTGGAAAACGAACACCAAAACTCTCAAGATTTGGACCAATTAATGGATTTGTTCCCATAAAATTGATATGATCTTTAATCATCATTAAATCACCCAATGTAAAATTTTTATTTATACCACCAGCAGCATTTGTGATAACAACAGTTTTAACTCCCATTGCAGATAGAACTCTTGCTGGAAAAACTACCTCTTCCATTGAGTATCCTTCATAAAAATGGACTCTTCCCTGCATTGCAACAATACGTTTTCCATGAACTTTTCCAATAACAAGATTTCCTGAGTGACCATGAACTGTTGATTTTGGAAAATTAGGAATCTCAGAGTATGGTATAACCTCTTTATCTTCAAAAGTATCTGCATAATCACCCAAACCACTACCTAAAATAACTGCTATTTTAGGAAAATCTTCTTTGGCAGATACAGCCAAAAAAGGTATAACCA
>DYRY01000033.1:0-6974 GCA_020718465.1 Anaeromyxobacter dehalogenans
ATATTCTGAGGATGAGCCAAAATACAGAGATGTAAAAAAAATGGAGCATGTTTTTATTGGTGGTGGATTACTTCACACTTTTGACCATGCAGATAGAGATTTAGGTGTTGATAAATCTCCAATTGGACTAAATATAAATTTAGGTTTTATTTTTGATTTAGATAACTTTGTATCACTACTATTTGATTTTAGTTATCTTTATAATGGAACATCAAGTGACTCTTTCTATCTCTCATTTATGGATCTTATGGTTGGTGTTAGTTTTTCAATTAAGCCAAAATTTAAACTTGGATTTCTTGGTGGAACAACAAGAGTCTCTTCTAATGGAAGTAATAAAAGTGTTTCAGAGTGGGAACCATCAGTGGGTTGGATGATTCAGTATGATGTTATGAAAAAACTCTCTGTTAGATTTCATCACATATTTATTTTTGAAGATACTGAAAGAGATTACTACTACTCAACACTCTATTTTTCTGCTGGTATGTGTTTTTAAATTTAAAATAAAAAAAATAAGTAAATAAATTCATATTTTAATGATAAAAATTTAAGAATTTTAATTTTTAAATAAAGCTCTTGAATAAGTTCCTCTTTTATGATAATTATTTTTCTATTTTGGAAAAATATGATTGGTTACTATGAGTTTAAAAATAAAAATCTTCTTCAACAAGCATTAACACATCCATCTTTAAATATTAAAGGGGTTCAACAACCAAATTACCAAAGATTAGAGTATTTGGGAGACTCAACTTTAGGATTTATTATTGCCACTTACTTGTTTGATAAATTTCCTGAATATAGTGATGGAGAGTTATCAATTTTAAAAAATGAGCTTGTTAAAACAGAACGTTTAAATGAGCTTGGACAACATTTAAATATTCCTCAAAGGGTAATATTTGGAAATGGTGATATAAAAAAAACAGGTCCTAATAATCCATCAATTATTGAGGATGTAATTGAGGCAATTATTGGAGCTATATATTTAGATAGTGGTTTAGATGAGGCTAAAAAATGGATTCTTTATTACTATGAGCTCTATTTTTCTGATTTAATTAACTCTGAAGAGCTATTAAAAAAACAGATAAGTTCTGTGGCAAAACTACAAGTTTTATCTCAAGAGCTTTATAAAGAGATTCCAATTTATGAGGTTATTGAGAAAAGTGGAAAAGAACATGCCCCAATATTTAAAATGATGGGAGTAATAAAAGAGTTTAAATCGGTTTCAGTTGGAGGTAGTAAAAGGGAGGCAATGGAGAAAGTTGCTAAAAAATTATTGTCTAAAATAGAGAAAAAATAGCTCTATTTTAAAACTCTTATCTCTCTATCTTTTGATATGATTACCTCCATTTTAGGCAGTGAATTAAGTGGAAAAAGATTTCCACTATTTTCAAATACTATTGCATCAGATACTCCATTCTGTTCTAAAAGAGATATTATATCTTTGATTGAGGTAGCTTTTTTAAATTGATAAAATGTTATCCAATAATTATTTTTTGCAATCACAAGAACTACATTTTGATATTTTTCATCATTTGGAATGATTGAAACTCCATTTTTTCTAATAATAAAACCCTCTTTAAAAAATTGAGCTTTTCCATCTAATTTTCCAACTCCACAAGTAAACTCATCAATAAAAAATGAATCTTTATCAAGTGGTTTATAGTATGTTGTATTATTAAAAAATAGACCATCTGGAAAAATAGGGTCAGTAGCTCCAATATAAAAACTGTTTTGAGGTAAATTTGATACTACAGAAGAGGCTACACTACTTCTAATATTATTACTCATAGGGTCATAAATGCCCTTTCTGTAATTAATAGATATATCAGAACAAAGATATCTATATGATTCAAAAATCTCATTATCATTAATTTTATAGTTTTTAATTTCACTCAATTTACTATATTTTGGATATAAAGAGAGTTTAGGAACACTATTATTATTTAAAAATAGAGTATCTTCAAGAAAATTAATTTCCCCTCCTCCTGTTTCAAAGGCATAATCACATCCCAAAAGATATAAATAATCAATTAAAGCTCCTCTTGTTAAATCTCCCCAAAAAGATAATATAAAATCATTTTTAAAACAGATTCCAGAGTAAAATCTCTTTTTTTGATTCTCTGGAATTAGATTTATTTTTATATTCTCTCTTGCAACATTTTGACTATTTTTATCTATTAAAGGGTAATCAAATTGAATATATTGAAAATCAGTTAACTCATTATCCATTGAGTATAAAATCTGATTTTTAGGAGTTACTACTATTGTTGCAGAGTTATTTGAGATTGGTTTTATGGTACTATTTCCCATTTTTCCACCTCTTAAGTTTGGAATCTCCATTAATATAGAGTTTTTTTCAATTTTTTTAGAGAAAATTTCACCTGTTTTTGAGTATTGATAACCACCAGAATCTATAAAATCTATAAAATAATCTTTTTTGTTAAAAACAAAAAGTTTTAAGTAGTCTCTATTTGGTATCTCTACTTCATAATAAAAAAGCTCTATTGAGTTTTTAAAAAGGTTTTGTACTGTTTTTATATATCTCTCTTCAATTGATAATATATTATTTATTTTTCCATTTTGATTAAATTTAAGAAAAATATCTGTTTTCATCTCTTTTCTAGTTGAGATATAAAATATCTGATTAAAATCTATATTTTTTAAATCTGTTTTAAACTCAGGAATATCTGATTTTTTATAGTAAAAAAAGGGGGAGTTTAAATCTATATCAAATAGATTAATTGTAAACTCTTTTGTTATAATAAAATTATTATCTATTTTATACTCCATTAATCCTATTTTTTTAAATGTAAAATGGTGCATACTCTTTTTTTTATCAATAAAATGAATTGTTAATCTATCTTCAAAATAGGTTTCAAAAAAAAGACCTAATGAAGTTATTTGTAGATTTTTCTCCTCTGCCATTGGGGTATTTGATTTTATTGAAAGTTCATCAATATTTAGAATTGTACCATCAGAGTAGAATCTAACTTTTGCAGAGAAAAGATCTTTAACACCATTTTTTTCACCAATAAAAAATACCTCATCACTACTAAAAAGGTTATATTTAAAACTATCCATAAGTACTTCACTAACAAAAACACCATGTTTTAAACAATACTCCATAAATGTCTCTTTGGAATCTCTTTTTTTTTGTGGATATCTGTCAAATGTTAAAAACCAAAAAATAGCAAATAAAGTAATAACAAAAGGAATTGAGATTTTTAGATATGATATCAATCTATCTCTCATTTTTTTCTCTTTAATCTAAATATTTTTTTAAGAATTTTTAGCAGATATCTATTGTAAAACTCATTATAAGAGTCAATTTTTACTTTTGAAGAGAGATATATTATTGTTGGGATAAAAATAGCAGAACCTATTAAAAGAGTAAATATTGGATTAATATTTGGTAACCAAGTTTTAATGTAATAAAAAAAAGATGTTAAAATAGCAAAAAGTGGTAATATTTTAACTAAATCACCAATTAACTCCCATAATGAAAGAATTTTAGAGGTTTTTAACAAAAATATAACCAATGTTAAAAAATATAGAGCTTTAATAATTGATATTGTTAATGTTAATCCAGATGCTCCAAATCTATCTGATAGAAGTGGGAATATTGGAAGAGATATAAGAGTCATTATAGCACCAATGAACATTGGTGGCAATGTTTTTCCCATTGCATAATATACTCTTGAGATAATTATAATTCCTCCCCAAAATGGGATTGCAAAAGCAAATGATAAAAAGATTAATGCTGTATTTTGAGCATCAATTATAGAGTATGCTCCACGTTTGTAAACTGTAGTTATTATTTCACTATTGAATAGGATAAACCAACTTGCAGTAAAAGTTGTTAAATAAAAAACAAGAGATACTGTTTTTGATGCCAATTTTTTAAACTCATCTAACTGATTTTTAGCAAAATACTCCGAAAGAAATGGTAATATTGCTTGTGCATTTGCTTGTGCAAATAGACCAATTGGAACTAAAATTAATCTTCTTGAGTTATTAAGCCAAGATAGAGTTCCTTTTTCCAAAAAAGAGCCATAACGTTTTGATAACCAATCGTCAAGAGTAACAAGAATTAATCCAACCATAATTGGCAGGCTTAATTTTATAAAGTGAAGAAAATCTCTGTCTTTTATATTAAAACTGATTTTAAACTTTATCTCTTTTCTAATCAAAAGATATGGAATAAAAAATGGTCCAATAAAAGAACCAACTAATGCACCAATTGCAAAACCAATCATTCCCCATTTTGAAAAAATAAGACCAAATAGAATAATTGATATATTATATATTAATGGAGCCATTGCAGGAGCAAAAAATCTTTTTTTAGACATTAATATTGCTGCAATTATACCACCATTATAGAAAAATATCTGTGCTGGTAATACAATTCTGGTAAATAAAATGGTTCTATCAATAGCCTCTTGTGTAAAACCTGGAAACATAGATTGAACTATTTGAGGCATCATGAACTCTAAAATAATAACTGCAGTAACTAAAACTATTGTCATTATTGAAATTATAATGCTATAGATTTTCCAACCTCTATCTTCATCCCCTTTTACCATAAATGATGTAAAAATTGGAATAAATGTTATAGAGAATGCTCCACCAGCAACAAGATAGTTTAAAAAGTCAGGAAGAGTAAATGCAGCAAAATATGCATCTGTCTCAACTCCAGCACCAAATTTAGCAGCAATAATTGCATCTCTCACATACCCTATTATTCTACTTAGAAAAATAGAGAGTGTCATTAAAAGAGATGCTAAAAAGATTTTTTTCATAAATTATCTAAAAAATATATAAAATTGTTGTTGATAAAAGATACTCAAATGAGAAGTGATTAAAATTAAGAAGTAATCGATTCTCTAATCCAAAATAGAACTCTCTACTAATACTCATTTGTAATGTAAATCCAGAGTGAAATGCAAACTCATAACTTCCTTTAAAGATTGCCATTGCACCATTATTAAAAAGAAACCAATCTTTAATCCAAAGAATATCCACTACTCCAAAATTAAACTCTCCTGCCTCAAATTTAGGATATACAATTATATATCCACCAATATTAAAACTATATGTATGTCTTTCAGATGAAAAAAATGAGAATCCACCATAAATATTTATATCATTTTTTTCAAAGTAGAATAGTTCAGTATGTTCATTTATATATATTACAGATCTATCAGTATTTTCTCTTTGATAAGTAAATAGATGTGTTCCAATAGAGAAATTTGTTGCTAAATGTCCTGCTTTTCCTACAAAATTATTATTAAAAGTGGCTAAAAATATAAAATAAAGTAACATTAAAAATCCAAAAATTAACTATTTATCCGATTTTTTTAGGATATAGACTTTAAAAATTTTATCATAAACTGATTGCCTATAGTCGGAAACTAAAGATGTTAAAAATGGAAAAATAACTACTAAATTTGAGAAAATAGATACTATTGCTCTTAAAATCAGTATATAAAATTTAGGATGCTCACCTTTACAGTTATAAAATCTATAACCTCTTAAAAATGTTGCAGGGGTTGATTTTAATAATATTGCAGATAGTGAGTAGTATATCAAATTAAAAATTATAAAAAAAATCCCAATACTTATAGCTTGTGATTTATAGTAAACTAAAAAATAACCAATTCCCTCAATTCCATAGTATGGATTTTCTGATGTTGCAGATTTGATAAAAATTAAGTAATAAACATATGTTATAGTTAAAACTACTATTTGATCTAAAATAGAGAGAAAAGATCTTTGCAAAAATTTCATAACATAGAAGTAATCATCTATTGATTTTGAGAGTTTTTGTTCATTATAAAGTGATTCAAATGATGGTTTTTTGAGTTCTGGAAGTTTTATATTTTTGTTTTCAGAGATACTCTCTTTCTCTATCAACTCTAATGCACTTTTAAAAATATATGGTTTCTCTTTTAATTTTTCACTCTGTTCATTACTATCTAATGACTGTTTGGTTGTTTCAAAGTTTTTATTAGTAGTTGATGCTTTTTTTTCATCAATATTTTTATCAAAACCGTACACTTCCCCTCCGAAAAACTCATCAACTCTCTCTATTTTTTTTCCACAATGTGGGCAAATCTCTGTATCATCAGGAATAAATGATTTACAATATGAACATTTTTTTGTCATTTTAAAAACTCTCCTAATCTACAAAAAAGATTTTGTAAGTGTTAGTGCAACAATAGAGGCAGTTTCAGCTCTTAAAATAGGAAAATTAAGACCACATATTATATAGCCTCTACTTTCAAATAGCTCAATTTCATAACTATCAAAGCCTCCCTCAGGTCCAATAATAATATTTATTGGAAACGCTCTATTCTCTAAAATATTTTTATCAAAAGTCAATTTTTTTTCAGATGTATGCAAAACAACTACTGTTCCATCTAAATATAAATCTTTAATGGTAATTGGTGTAAATATTTTAGGTGCAACATCTCTTTGTGATTGAGTCATTGCTTTAAAAACTATTTTATCCCATCTATCACCCTTTTTTGTAATCTCCTCTTTTTTTATAATGGTTCTCTCTGTTATAATTGGTTGAATTTCATCAACTCCAAGCTCAACAGATTTCTCAATTAACCACTCAAATCTCTCCAATTTTATTAAAGCAGGAGCTAAAACCACTTTTTTTTCACTAACAGAACTTAAATTCTCTTTTTTATCTAAAATAGATAAAAATACTCTATTTTTACTATATTTATCAAAAATAACAGAGTATTGAGCCAAATCACTTTTTAAAATAAACTGATCTCCCTCTTTAAAACGGAGAACATTTTTTATATAGTTCACAAAATATGGATCAGATAACACAACTATATTATCTGATATTATACTTTCTAAAGATGCAATATAAATCTGTTTCAATTTAATCCTAAAAATAAAAAGAAATTAATTGATAATAAAATAGATTTATTATCAACAACAGAAAAAATAACTAAAAA
>DYRY01000033.1:7074-19776 GCA_020718465.1 Anaeromyxobacter dehalogenans
TTGATAATAAAATAGATTTATTATCAACAACAGAAAAAATAACTAAAAATAAAGATTCTTATATAAAATCACTCAACTTCGAACTCAAGAGGAAAACTTCCTCTTCTTAATGCTGTTATTGGTGGAAATTTTATCCCCTGAAAAACTTTTATAACACACCCATTTAATTTACCTTTTTGGCTTCTATAATTTGGATGGTTTATAATAACATTATATATTTTTCCACTAGTTCTGATATCATAAGTGACCTCAACTTTTGGTGGAAGATAACTTGTTCTATCAAATTCCTGCTCAAAACATTTGATTATACTTCCTTTATGTTTATTAATTGTTTTTAAAATCTCTTCATCACTAAGATTAACAGCATCTTTATTATTGGTAAATGAGACATTTGCAACATCAGTATTCTCTTTCTCATTCTCTGTAAAGGCTTTTTTTAACTCCTCTTCATCATTAACTTCAACCTCTTCTACTACCTCTTTTCCATCAACAACTTTTCTCTTTTTGATAGTTTTTTTCTTTTTCTTTTTCCCTTTTTTATTTTTTAAATCATCTGTTTCATTCTCATTTTCAATTTTTTCATCTTCACTATTTTCATTACTTTCTGAAGCAGTAATAACTGTTTTATCCTCTTTCATCTCATCTAAAGATTTATGAACATATTTTTTCTCTTTTTGACCAGTTGTTATTTTAAAAATAGCAACACCACCTATAATAAGAAGAAAAAAAGCAACTGCTAAAATAATTTTTTTCTTTTTTTTATCTTTAATGATTTGAAGTTCAAACTCTTTTTCACTCTGTTTTAATGACCAATCTTTCAAAAAATTCTTAAATATATCAAATTCAGAAAGTTTTTTCTTCTCAATTGGATGGGTTAATGTTTTTATTATACTATCAGGAGTAAGCTCCCCAATCTCAACTAATTCCCTTATTTTTCTAGCATTAACTGGACCAAATTCAATATCATTTTTAACAAAAAGCCATCTTTCAACCTCATCAAGCTCACCAAGAGTAACATCACCTTTTGTTGCTTTAAAAGAGTCAAACTCATTCTCCTGTTTTTTTACTGGAATATCAAGCTTTTTACTTTTTATTGATTGAGGTTTAAATGTTGGTGGTTTTTTAAATTGAGGTGGAGCTGTTATTTGAGGTGGAGTTGTTAATGTTGGAGGAGTATCTTTTGTTTCTATATCCTCTATCTCTTCAACTTCTGGCTCTTGTTGAATAACGGCAGATGGATTGTCATTTATTAACTCTTTTAAGTTTTCAGAAAACTCCTTTATGGATTCAAAACGGTTTATTGGGTCTGGTGAGAAGGCTTTTTCAAGAAAAATTCTTAAAGCAAGTGTCATGTCATCATTTTGTGTTTTAGGTAGTTTAAAATCCTCTTGAGGCGTTCTTCCTGTTAAAAGCCAATAAAGTAGAATACCAAGAGAGTATATATCTGATAGATGCTGTATAGATTTTGATGGATGATTTAGCTCTGGAGCAATAAAATCTTGAAAACCAGATGTCACACTCTCTCTAATTCTGTTTGCAAGAGATATATTCAAATAAAAAGAGAAATCTATTAAAAAAACATCCCCCTCTTTTGTAATAACAATATGCTCCGGATGAATCATTGTATGAGGAAAATGTGGATGAAGATGTTGAAGTTGCATTGCAATTTGAGCAACTAAGCTATAGGCATGTTTTAGCCTAAATGTCTCATTACGCTCTTTTTTTGCCTGCATTATTTGAGATAGTGAGCGTCCCTCCATATATGATGTAATTGCATAGTAGTAGTCACTCTCTTTGCCTTTATCTATAATCATAAATAGACTTTTTTTCACTTTTTTTTGATACTCATTAATTGGTTCAAAAAATAGATCTTCATCAAATTGAAAATAGAATGGAAATATATATAAAGTGAAATGCTCTCCATTATCATTTTTAACAAGATATCTATTTGATAGTTTTCCCCGATGTAAAACTAACTCTATTTTAAAATTATGAAAACTATCCCCTTTTTTTAATCGACTGTAACTTAACTCTTTTTTCTCTAACCACTCGAATGATGTTGTGATTTTGTTTAATATTGAGCTACTATCTTGAGTATTCTCTGTCGTTGAACTCTTTAAAAAATCATTATTTGAGAAAATCTCCTCCTTTGATGAATTTAGAGGTTTATTGCAAGATTCACAAACTAGAGCATCATCTACATTTGAGTGATTACAGTAGATACAGTTTTTCATAAAATAGAACCCCAAAAAAAATTCAACATAATTATAGATGAGTTTTTATTGAATTTCAAGAAAAGTTAATTCGATTAGCAATTTTTTCAGAAATTCGTAGTTAAATGGGTAATATTTAATTCTTATAAAAAACAAAAAAGATGTTTTAGATTTTTTTAATTTACACAATTTTAAATATTAGCTTCAATTAAAAGCTGAATATCATAAAAAAATAGTAAAAAATACTTTAATATAAATAACAGATTTGTTTTTAACTTTAAAATATGCTATCTTAAAATAACTCATCGTTGGAGTTTTTATGAAATATTTATTATACCTCATCTATTTTTTTATTTTTTTTTCACTATATGCGAAAAATAATACAGTTATCCTTCAAATAGAACCCAAAAGGTTTACACTAACACCTGAGGGATTAGAGATTATTAAAGGTGCAGCAGAGAGTGCTGTAACAAAATCTGGCTTTATTTTAATAGATCCTCAAGCACAAGAGGAAGCTTTAAAAGAGCAAGCAGAACAGAGAAAAAAAGATTGCTATGATAATGAGTGTTTAGTTGATACTGGTAAAATGCTCGCAGCAAATAAAATTGTAAAACTTGAAATAACAGAGCTTACTGTTGGAGAAAAATACAGATTTGTTCTTTTTGTTCTTGATGTTGAGAGTGGAGCAAAAATAGGTACAAATACATTTATATATAGTGGAACTCTTGATGATATTGAAAAATTAGATCTTTTTATTAGAGAAAATATGATTAAAGAGTTACTTCCTCTGTCTGGAAAAGATGATAATTCTCAATCTAAAATATCAACAACCACTAATAATACAAATATTCAGGACAGCTCATCTGTAACTGTTATAACTCAAAATAAAGCCTCCGATTCAGAGGGTAAATATCAGGCTGAACTTACCTCCTCCCCTAAAGGAGCAGAGATTTATGATGATATTACTGGAGAATTTTGGGGAACAACTCCCCTTAAATTATCAATGAAAGCTGGTACATACAAAATTAGTATTGATGCTGGAGAGAAGTTTAAAGGAGAGAAAAGAAGTTTTACTGTTGAGGGAAATAGTAGTGTAAATATTGTTTTAAAATCAAGATTTCACTCTATTCAAGTTACATCTGAACCCAAAGGGGCTAAAATATATTTTGATTCACTAAATAATTATAAAGGTTTAACTCCTTCAGCTGATTTACAGATAGAGGAGGGGACAAGAAAAATATATGTTGTTAAACGGGGATATAAAACAGTTGAAAAAACAGTAACTGTTTTAAAACCAGAGTCTATCCATTTTGAAATGCCTCTTGATATAAGTGAGTTAACTCTACGTTCAGAACCTCTTGGTGCTCAAATATTTATAAATAATGAGGCTAATGGAACAACTCCAAGAAAAATAAAACTTGCTAATAATGAAACATACAAAATAAAGCTTGTTTTAGATGGGTTTTCTCCTTATGAGACATCATTTTTACTAACTCAAGACTCTTTTCAAACATTTAACCTAAAAAAAGATCTATTCGATATAAAATTTGATACAAATGAAGAGGCAAAAATTTTTATAAATGGCTCTTTAAAAGGAAAAACTCCATATCAAACAAAATTAAAATCGGGTCAATACAGTATAACATTCAAATCAAACCAATTTCCGGAGTATACTCAAACTTTTAATATCACAAGAGATGAAACTTTTTTTACAGAGCTTAAAGAGAAGGCAGAGATATCTATAAATTGTGTAGAAAATGGCAACACAATCTCTGGAAGTTCTATATATCTTGATGGAGTATACAGGGGGGTAACTCCGGTAAGAGTAAGTGATGTTACTTTTGGAAAACATACTGTTGAGTGTAGTAACTCATCAGGTGACTATAAAAATCAAAAAGAGACAATTAATGTCTCTGGAAACAAAGATTTTCAGATCAAAATGGAGTTAACAACACGAGGTGAAGAGAGAAAAGAGGGAATATCATATAATGAGGAGGAGGGAGTTCTTTATGGAATGAATATTCTTGGGGTTGGAAAACACTATAGAGAGAGTGATGATAATCGTTTTATTGTTAACTTTATGCCAATGTTTAAATTTGGAATTTTTCGTTCTTGGGAGAGAAAAAAATCTTGGGATGTAGTCTCAATGCATCGATTATATTTTGATATTGAGATGGTTTTTGGCTACCCTTTTATAGGCTACTCTTTGGAGATGATGTACTCTTATGCAATAAAAGATATGGGATTTTCAATTGGACCTAAGTTTATCCATGCTTTAGATTATGGTGATATTGGGGATTATGATTCTGAACTTAAAAGTTTAAAAACTGTTGGATTAGCTCTTTCACTATTTTATAATGGTGGGTCTGATGATTTTGTTATAAATTTTGTTGAACTATTTGTTGGTAGCAATAATACAATTCTTTTAACATTTAATCTCTATTTTATGGGATTTGATGATTAAAATTTTAAAAAAAGATACTTATGAAATTAAGAAATCATCTTTCATTTAAACTTGCATTAGGATTTGTTATTATTATCTCAATATTCTCATTCACAAGTTTTTATATCATATTAAAGTTAAATAGTATGAAGAATCAGATATCAACTGTGAATAAAATCTATTTGCCACTAATGCATCAAATATCAAAAATTCAAAATCATATAGAGAGTGATAGGCAACTTGTTCAAAAATATTTCTCTGAAGGGGATTTTAAAAAATCTTATGCAAAAATATTTTTAACAAAGGCAAATCAACATCCAGTTTTTAGAGAGTTTAAAATTATAAAATCTGAAACTCCTCAAAATTGGAGAGATTTAATCGATGATATTCTGTTTTTAAAAAGATATTATGAGGAGTTTATTGAGAGTTGCAAAACACAAATAGAGAGTGATAGTCTTGCAGGGGAGTGTTTGAGTTCACTTGATAAACTTTCAAATAGAGTATCATTTATAAATAAAAAAAGTGAAAAAAAAATATCTCATCAATTTTTTCTGATTCAGCATGCAGAGTCAGAAACAGTTTTATACCATATAATATTAAATAGTTTAGCAGTTATATTAACTATTATTGTTGCTATATTGCTATTTTTCTCACTATCTCCAATAAAAAAACTTATAGATGCAATAAAAGAGGTTGAACAGGGGGATTTTCCTGAAAAAATAGAGATATCTGCAAATAATGAGATTGGGTTGTTATCAGACTCATTTAATCACATGATATCAACCCTTAAAACAAGAGATAATCAGATAAAAAAACAGAATGAGAAGTTAACTATTCAGTATCAAAAAGAGATTGAGATTCAAAATAGGCTTATTCAATCGGAGAGATTGGCAGCAATTGGAAAACTATCGGCTCAAATTGCACATGAGATAAGAAATCCTTTAAACTCAATAATGTTAAATACTGATATAATTGAGGATGAGATTGATATAACTCCAATAAAACCTCTATTTATCTCAATAAAACGGGAGATAGAGAGGCTTGTAGAGATAACAGATAACTATCTTCAACTATCTAAAAATCCTAAAATTCAGATAAAACCAATTGAGATTTCTCTATTTTTAGAGCAAATTTTACTATTTTTAGATGCAGAGTTTAAAAATAAAGGGATAGAGGTTATATTTAAACCATTGGAGATATCTATTTATATTGATGGGGATGAGAATAGGCTTAAACAGGCTTTTATAAACTTAATAAAAAACTCAATAGAGGCAATATCAAAAGATGGAAAAATAGAGATTTTACTATCTTTTATTAATCACACTTTAAATATTACAATAATTGATAATGGAATTGGTATTCGAGAGAATGATATTAATCATATTTTTGAACCATTTTTTACAACAAAAAATTATGGAACGGGATTAGGACTATTCCTAGTCAAACAGATAGTGGAAGAGCATGATGGAGGTATTAAATGCAACTCAATTTTTGGAGAAAAAACATCATTTACACTCTCTTTTTTGTTATGATATTAACATTTTTGGGGTGTGAAAAAACAAGAAAGGGTTATGAAGAGTCTGCTAAAAAAAAGGGAGAAGCTCTTCAAAAAGCAAAAGTCAATACAGATAATTTAAATAAGGCAATGGAACAACGGGGTAAAAATATTAAAAATATTGGAGAGTAAATATTTTTGTAATCTAAACTATTTCATCTGATTTTTCTTTTATTTTGGTGTTGTTTTTCTTTTAAAATCTAAACATCATAATTCAAAACTTTTTATTTATCATAAAAATATATCTGTTTTTTCTTGTAATGCGAGTTCAGGATTTTAATGTTTGGATAAACCTTTTATAATGAAAATCAATTAGATTAATCCCAATATAGTAATTTTATCTGTTAGATTAACAAAAATCAAAATATATTTCATGAAAATTCAGTTGTAGTTTTTTATTGATAAAAATATTTTTTTTATGATATAAATAGTAACTTACTAATTTGAGGGATTTATGAGTGAAGTAAAAATCTTTTTTGAAGAGAAAATGATGACTCATCTAAAACAGAGTCAAGAGCTTGTTGAGGATATTAATGCAACTTATCAATTTAATGTTGAGGGAGCAGGTAATTGGTTTGTAGATTTAACGACTTTTCCTCCTATTATTGAGGCTAAAGTCACAGAAGAGGCTGATTGTACAATTGGTATTAAAGCAGATGATTTAATAGCAATTGCAAAAAAAGAGTTAAATGGTCAAATGGCTTTTATGACTGGAAAACTCTCTATTGATGGAAATTTTGGTCTTGCATTAAAACTAGAATCACTTCTTGATTTTGAGTAGTAGTTATAGTTTCTCAATTATTGGTTGTGGAGAAATAGCAAATAAACATATCTCTGCATTAAAACAGCTTTCAGAGTATTTAACTCCAAAATATTGTTATGATATTGATTTTTCTAAAGGAGTTTTATTTGAAAAAAACTATGAAATTGAGTTTGATTGTAGTAGAGATAAAATTTTTAGCTCTGATATTATTATAATTACAACTCCTCCATATACTCATTATAAACTTGTGAAAGAGGCTTTAGATAATAACTGTTTTGTTGTTTGTGAAAAGCCTCTTTTTTTCTATAATTATTTAGATAGTGATAATTTTGAAAAAAATATCTACCAAAATAGTAATATTATAACTGTTCAACAGATGAGATTTCATAAATTATTCATGTTTTTAAAAAAAATCAAAAATATCTTATATAGTTTTGATATTACTCTATCACTAAAAAGAGATGATATCTATTTTGAAAAACTATGGCGACGTTATGAAAACCTAAGTGGTGGTATTTGGGGAAATCAGGGATTTCACATTATAGACTTTGTGTTATCACTTTTTGGAGAACCATATAGTATAAAAAGAGATATACTAACTGTAAACGAAAAATTACCTTGGTATAGAAAAGAACAACTAGAGTTTAAATTTAAATTTAACTCAAAAAATATAGAAAATATCAATTTTTCATATTTAATAAATCAAAAATTAAAATCAAATAGAAACTTTTTTACTGAAAATTTTTTTGATAAAAAATCAGATAAATCGACTAAAACCACCACTAAAAAAAATGAACTTCGGATAAAATATGGCAAGATAACTATTGAGATTCAAAACGAAAAAAAGTCCTCTGGAGAACTTATTTTAAAATATAGAGATAATAAAAAAAGTACTCTTAATCAAAAAATATTTAATAAAAATAAAATTCATAATAACTTTAATCATAAAAAAACTATTATTTTATCTGGTCCATTTTTTGAAAATATTACTCAATTTGATGATTTTGATGTTATAAAAAATATTGATACTGATATATTTGATAATAGTAAGTCCTTTCATGATTTCAAAACTTTTTTTGATATTGATTCAAAAAATTGGTTTTATAATCTCTATTTAGAGATTTATAATATATTAGAAAATAGAAAAAATGTGAAAATATCACAAAAAAATTGGCTTTTATCTCGAAAAAACCCTTTTTTTATTGATTTTCTATTAAAATCTATTTATTATGACTATTGAATATTGGGATATTCGATGACAGTCATAAAACTTCAAACAGCAAAAGCAGATTTGTCTTCTTTAATAGAGGGTGATGTTATACTTAAAAATAGTCTATTCATAAGCTACTTAAATCAAGAGGCTAAAGAGTATTTTTATAGTAGTATAACCCCTCTGATTCTTCCAAAAGGAAAAATATTAGTTCCAGAACAAGAGGCAGGAAGATTATTCTTTATCCTTTCAGGAAAATTTTATATGATTTATCATAAAAATGAGGTTCAAAAACTTCTTTTAACTCTTAAAAAGGGGGATTTTTTCTCAATGAGAAAAGATTTTCAAAACTTAATATTCTATTGTGAAGAGAAAACTCTTTGTGGAGTTATCTCAAAAGAGTATCTATTTGAGTGTTTTCAAAAATCACCACAAACCAAAGAGCTTGTTAAGGATTTTCTAGTCTCAATTCATCAACGAATTCAAAAATACGATTAAAATATGGAACAGATTAAAAATATATCATTAAGACCAACATATGCTCAAATTGAGTTGGCAAATTTAGAGTATAATTTAAAACAGATCTCAAATTTAGCAAAAAATAGTAGAGTTATGCCCATTTTAAAAGCAAATGGATATGGCCATGGAATGATTCCTATTGCAAAATTTTTGGAAAAAAAAGGATTTAATATTTTTGGTGTTGCATTTTTAGAGGAGGGAATTGCCCTTAGAAATAGTGGTATAACATCTGATATTCTTGTTCTTGGTGGATTAAGTAGTGAACAGATTCCATTTTTTTTTAGATATGATCTTATTGCAACAGCATCCTCAATTGATAAATTAAAAAAAATTGATGAGTATGGGGATTTATTTAAAAGAAAAGGAAGAGTTCATTTAAAAATAGATACAGGAATGGAGAGAATCGGAGTTCATTACTATAACTCTAAAAAGTTTTTTTCAACAGCATTAGAGATGAAAAATATTGAAATAGAGGGAGTCTATTCCCATTTTGCAAATGCAGATGAGAGTATTGATAGTACTAAAATTCAACTTGATAGATTTTTAAATTCAATAAAATATTTTGATTTAGAGAGAGTTAAAACCCCTTCACTCCATATTGCAAACTCTGCTGCAATAATATCTTTAAAAGAGTCTCTTTTAGATATTGTTAGACCTGGAATTGCAATGTATGGATACTATCCAAATATAGATTTTAAAAGTTTAATTGATTTAAAACCAGTTTTATCTCTTAAATCAAAAGTTGTATATTTTAAAGTTATTGAAAAGGAAGCAACAGTTAGTTATGGTTCAACTTGGGTTGCCCCAGAGATGAGTAGAGTTGTTACTATCCCAATTGGTTATGGTGATGGATATTCACGCTCTTTAAGTAATAAAGGAGAGGTCTTAATAAGAGGAAAACAGTATCCTATTATTGGTAGAGTTTGTATGGATCAACTAATGGTTAATGTTGGATGGGATGAAATATATAATGGTGATGAAGTAGTTTTAATTGGTTCTCAAAATGAGAAATCAATTGATTGCGACTATTTAGCACTTTTACAAAATACAATATCATATGAGATTTTAACAAATATAAATACAAGAGTTCCTAGAATATATCTCTATAATGGAGAGGAGATCTTTTTTTAGAAAAATAGCATGAAGAGTAGATTTAAATTCAATATTTTCTTTACTTGCATCCACATGAATATTATTATTTCTTTTATATTTTTCTTTAATAGATGAAATTATAACATGAATAGCGGGTTTTAACCCACTGAAAGTGATAGATATTTTATTATTTGAATTTTTCTGGATATAATGAATATAGAAGCTCTCCATTTAAAATTGCTGCTGCTGCTGCTCCTTTAAGAGTATTATGACCCAAAATAGCCATCTTATAATCAAATATAGAGTCTTTTCTAACTCTTCCAACAGATGTTACCATACCATTTTCAAAATTTGCATCTAATCGAGGTTGTGGTCTATCATCCTCTATCATAACTCTAATTGGATATTTAGGAGCTGAAGGAAGATTAAATTTTGTTAGTGGTGATTCATAATTTTGAAGTTCACTAATAATCTCATCAACTGTTGGTGGAGTCTCTTTAAATGATATTGAAACAGATTCTAAATGTCCATCAATAACTGCAACTCTATTTGCTTGTGCTGAGATTATTATATCTGCAAACTCTATTTGATTATCTTTTAACTCTCCCATTATCTTTAGTGGTTCAGTTTCCATCTTATCCTCTTCACCACTAATAAATGGAATGACATTTCCTAAAATATCATAACTTGGAATTCCTGGATATCCAGCCCCAGAGATTGCCTGCATTGTTACAACATTAATGTTTTTTATTTTCCACTTTTTATTTAAAACTCCTGCTACCATTGTGAAAAATGTTGCAGAACAGTTTGGATTTGTTATTATTACACCACTCCAAGATTGATTTTCTATAAGTTTTATATGTTCATAGTTTATTTCAGGTATCAAAAGAGGAATATTACTATCCATTCTATGATTTTTAGAGTTTGATATAACTGCAATCCCCATTTTTGCATAGAACTGCTCAACCTCTTCTGCAACAGATGAGTCTAATCCAGAAAACATTATTTTTGCACCATTTATCTCTTTTGAATCAACATTTGAAACAGTCATATTAGCAATGTTCCATGGAATTGTAGTTGTTTGTTTCCATTTAACTGCATTCTCATATTTTTTTCCACTAGATTTTTGGGAGGCTGCTATAAAAACCACCTCAAACCAAGGATGATTCTCTAATAATTGAATAAATCGTTGACCAACTGCCCCTGTTGCACCTAAAATTCCAACTCCTATTTTTTTCATAACCCCTTCCAAAATTATATTTTTTTTTGAAATTTAAAAAAAATTAATATTATATAAAAAAAGGGATGAAAATCATCCCTTTAGTTTTTAATGATTTATTAGATTTTACTCATTATCTAAATCATCCATTGCTTTATCCATGTTTTTGTTTTTAGATTCAATTCTATCATCTCTTTTATCTGTTGTTTCATCTCCAGTTCCCTCTGATTCTGTATCAGAAACCTCTTCACCATCCATTTTATCTGTCATTTTATCAAGATTATTCAATTTTCTGTCAATTCTTTTGTCATTTTGCTCTGTTTTGTCTTGATACTCTTTTTTGGATACCTGATCATTTCCACCACATGCCATTAGTAAGAAAATCAAACTAAAAACAACTGCTAATTTTTTCATTTTAATACTCCATAAAAATAAGATTAATTATAACCTAAAAATAGATAATTTTCAAATATTTCTGTTTTTTTTTATTTTTAATTATCTTTTAATCTCTTTTTAATCTACTTAACTAACAACTAATTAATAAAAGTTTTATGATATAGATAAATAAATTAAAATAGATTGCAATATTTTTGTTATAATTTATATAGTGCTTCAGAAAACTCTTTTGGATTCATAGCTCTTAAATCTTCAACTCCTTCTCCAATTCCAATATATCTAACAGGTATTTTGTATGTGTTACAGATTCCAAGTATAACACCACCTTTTGCTGTTCCATCCAATTTAGTTAAAACAATACCAGAGATATCCATTGCTTCATTAAAATATTGAGCTTGATGAATTGCATTTTGTCCATTTGTTGAATCAAGAACTAAAAATACATCATGTGGGGCTGTTGGTTCTGCCTTTGTAATAACTCTTTTTATTTTTTTCAACTCTTCCATAAGTTTTTTATCTGTGTGTAGTCTACCAGATGTATCTGCAATTATAACATCAACTCCAGCCTCTTTACCTTTTACAATTGCATCATAAATAACTGCTGATGGATCCTGTTTTTCATCTCCAGAGTGAAATAGAGTTCCAGCTCTTTGTGACCAAACTTGAAGTTGTTCAACTGCTGCTGCTCTGAATGTATCTCCTGCAACAAGAAGAGTTTTTTTACCTTTTTTTACATATTGAGACGCCAATTTTCCAATTGTAGTAGTTTTTCCAGAACCATTAACACCAATAAAAAGAATAATATATGGATTTTTATCCTCTTTTTCTTCATAAGGAATTGTTAATATTTTTTCAGTCTCTTTTTTTAAAAATTCCATAACCATTTGAGAGCTTTTAATCTCTTTTTTATTTAATCCCTCTTTTACTTTTTCAAATAGTAAATCTGCAGTTTTAGGACCAATATCAGAAGTTAAAAGTAACTCCTCTAACTGCTCTATTAAATCATCATCAAGCTCTGGTTTTGATGAAAATAGAGATACTATTTTTGAAAAAAAACCTTTTTTAGTTTTTTCAAGTCCCTGTTCTAATGTAACTCTTTTTTCAAGCTCTGCTTTTTTCTTAGCCTCTAACTCTAATTTAGCCTTTTTCTCTGCTTCAACTTTCTCTTGAGCAAGTTTTTTTGCCTCTTCATCTGCTTTTTTCTTAGCCTCTAACTCTAATTTAGCCTTTTTCTCTGCTTCAGCTTTCTCTTGAGCAAGTTTTTTTACCTCTTCATCTGCTTTTTTCTTAGC
>DYRY01000033.1:19876-21754 GCA_020718465.1 Anaeromyxobacter dehalogenans
GCTTTTTTCTTAGCTTCTGCCTCTAATTTGGTTTTTTTCTCTGCATCCGATTTCTCTTGAGCAAGTTTTTTCGCCTCTTCATCCGCTTTTTTCTTAGCTTCTGCCTCTAATTTGGTTTTTTTCTCTGCATCCGATTTCTCTTGAGCCAGTTTTTTTACCTCTTCATCCGCTTTTTTCTTAGCTTCTGCCTCTAATTTGTTTTTTTTCTCTGCATCCGATTTCTCTTGAGCAAGTTTTTTCGCCTCTTCATCCGCTTTTTTCTTAGCTTCTGCCTCTAATTTGGCTTTTTTCTCTGCATCCGATTTCTCTTGAGCCAGTTTTTTCGCCTCTTCATCCGCTTTTTTCTTAGCTTCTGCCTCTAATTTAGCTTTTTTCTCTGCATCCGATTTCTCTTGAGCCAGTTTTTTCGCCTCTTCATCCGCTTTTTTCTTAGCTTCTGCCTCTAATTTAGCTTTTTTCTCTGCATCCAATTTCTCTTGAGCCAGTTTTTTCGCCTCTTCTTCAGCAGTTACTTTGAACATTAAAGCAGCATTATCTCTCTCTTGCTCCTTTTTTCTTTTTTGATTTACAAGATAATATACAATAAAAAATAGTAGGGTTCCACCTATTGAACCTCCAATAATCCAATCCATAACTCCTCACAAGTAGAATAGTTTAAAACAGTGTTAATTTTAACTATTAATTTGAATTTTTCAAGTATTAATTTTGAAAGATAAATGAAGAGAGCTACTCTAATCCTCTTTTATACAAAATTCACCTTTAAAGACTCCAATAATTGTTCTAAAAAGAATAAATCCAGTAATTGTAAGTAAAAAAATATAAAAACCATTGAATAAAAAATGAAAAAATTGAATATCATTTTTATTGTGAACATTAATAGTTTTATCATATAAAAAAGTTGCAATTGTGATTGCTGAAATTGGAAAAGTGTAAGCCCACCAAGATAGATAAAATGGAGATTTTAAAAATCTATATAACTTCAAAAATAAAAACATAGTAAAAAACAGAGCTATATAATATAGTATAGTTTTAAAAATTAAAGCATCATTTGTTAATCTTGAAAGAGATACAAAAGCAATTGCAGGTGGTGCAATAAGTATAAAATAGGTTGGTTGAAGTTTTTTTGGTAAATCACTATCAAAAAATAGCCTAAATAGAAGCAATATACTTAATATAATCCAGAAGAATAGACCAATAGAGAAGAAAAACCAAGATATTTCTATATTAGCATGTTTAACTCCTGCAATTGGAACTACAATATTTCCAACAGCTGGAATAAACCAAGCAGGAGTTATTGAAGAGATTTTAAAGCCTCTACTAAGCCACTCAGATAGAGTTATAAAAAAGATTATAAGATGAGAAACAACCCCTAAAAACCAAAGAGTTTTAGACAAAAATAAAAAGTGCTCCAATGAAGCAATACTTAACAAAAGAGATGATATTGTTATTGCAGAGAAAAAATGGAGCTTTATTGGATGATTGAAGTCAGCCTTTACTTCATCAAAATATAAAACTGCTTTTAAAAAATAGGCAAATAAAAATATAGAAAAAATAGTAAATGTTATAATGAATGGTATTTTACTATGAATACCAAACTTCTCTGTTGCAATTGAAATACCACTTAAACCCAATATTGAAGCAAAAAATGATATTGGAAAATATTTTATTTTTTCGATCTCCATTTCGGAAATATTAATATTATCTCCTCTATCATTTGTTATTGATGAATCCATCAAAGTAAAAATTGATAAAAATTTTTTTTTCATAAAAACCTCATAAAAAACACGAAATAAATATTAGCAATATTTTTTATAATGTCAATACATATTATTATTTTTTTTTATATTTATTTGTAAAATTAGGGCTAACGCATGAATA
>DYRY01000187.1 GCA_020718465.1 Anaeromyxobacter dehalogenans
GTATTCAAAATGGTATAGATACTCACCTGATGCTGAAAATGTTAATATTGTTGCAAATTGATGATGATTATTTTGATCTCCAGCACCTGTCATATTAAATGGAGCATTAATACAAACTGTTGTGTCATCATCATTAACATGGCATAATCTTGCTTTTAATCTTGCATCTTCACCTTGATTATTATCTGTTACTCCTTGAACATAAACCTGTCCATATATTGTTTCACTCTCTTGTGAAACATTAAGAGTTAATGTTTTAGGAGTTAAAAAGTTACACCAAGCAATTGTTAAACGATTATCAACAACACAAAGACCATCTTTTAAATAGAATCCCTGATTACAAACACAAGCATCATCCTCTAACCAAACACCATCAATACAGATTCTTAATAGAGTTGCATTTTCATCAGTTGGACAATCAAGATTCTCTTCAGCATCTGGTTCACACTCATTTATAACACAAACTCCATTATCTTTATGATAATTTTGTTTACACTCACAAACATCATCCTCTAACCAAACACCATCAATACAGATTCTTAATAGAGTTGCATTTTCATCAGTTGGACAATCAAGATTCTCTTCAGCATCTGGTTCACACTCATTTATAACACAAATATCATTATCTTTATGAAAACCTTCAGTACAAACACATGGATCATACTCCCAAACACCATCAATACAAAGTCTATATTGATTTCCATTTAGACACTCAACTGTTTCATCTAAACCGGTTTCACACTCATCAATAACACAAATATTATTATCTTTATGATATCCAGATTTACAAACACATGGATCAGATTCCCAAACTTCATCAATACAAAGTCTATATTGTGTTGCATTTTCATCATTTGGGCAATCTATTGTCTCTTCAGCACCAGTTTCACAACCATTTACATCCTCAACACAACTATTTTCCACCTGAAGATATCCAGAGTTACAGCTCCATTCACAAGCAGATGGATCACTCCAACCATTTGCCTCAGTCCAATCTATTTGAATTTGAGTTATAACTGAAGTTGCATATTCTGGTGCAATATCTTGACAATTAACTGTTTTTATATTTGAAATACAGATTTCACCCTCTTTGTGAAAGTTTTGATTACAAACACATAATCCATTAACACAATGAGACTCTCCATCACAAGTTATTGCACTACAAGGATCAATATTCTCTTCTACAATTGTAATAGAAAGAGTCTCTTCATCCATAAATCTATTATAGTAGTATCCATCAACCCCTTGATATGCAATAACTGTGAATTGATGATTTTGAGTTATTGCTGTTGGAGTTCCAGAGATTAGCCCATTATTGGATAGTGTTAATCCTGCTGGTAGTGTTGAACCACTTTTTAGTTCAAAATAGAATGATGAAGAGGCATTCTCAACTTGAAGATTATAAGAGTATGGTGAGTTTACTTTACCAATAGTCAAAGTTGTTGGTTTTATTGCGAATAGTTTATCTCCTAAATATCCACAGTAGTTAGTTGTAGCATCATTAAAAGGAAGACATTTTCTGTTTCCAGAACAATCTTGATCTGTTGAACATGATGTTAGAGAGATACAAACACCTGATGTTGAAGTTTTTGATTCAAACTTACACTCCTCTAAATTTGAACACTCTGTACTACTCACACAAGTTGTAGTTTTATTTGTTGACTCCTCACTATCACAACCAAGATAGAAGAGAGTTGTTGCTAAAAGTAGTAGTAACCACCATTTTTTCATAAATCCTCCAAAATATTCATTAAATACAACTACAAAAAAGTAAATATAAATCTATATTTTTTTTGAATTATCCTTTTAAAAGATAATTATACTAATTATACACCATTTTTAAATTTTATTGAATTTAAATTATAATCTTTTTATATAATTTTACAATTTATTAACAAAAATAATTTTATTTTTTTTAAATTATCCATTATAGTTAACAACTTTTATGATTCTTCATAAAACTTTTTATTTTTTTCTAAGCCAATAATATTAAAAATCTTATTTGAATATATGAAATATCTAATTAGCATTAATAAAAAAATAATAAAAATTTTATGCTTGACATAAAGAGCTTTTTTTATTATACTTTCAAAGGTTTATTGCCTGTCTTTTTTTAAATAATTTTACAGCAGGTTAAGTCGTCAGATGAATTATCCAAACATAACTATTTTATCAACCATTTCGGGAGTTTTTTAAATGGTAGAAAAGAAAAAATCCAAAAACCAACGTCTTGAGTTAAAAGCGGTTAAAAGCTACTCAGTTAATCAGTTGAATGATTTATGCAAACAGAACAACATTGAGCCTATGCCAAGTCTTAGGAAGCAAGAGTTAATTGCCTATTTTTTACAAAGATACACTGATGGTGAAGAGTGTGAAGTGTTTGCTGAAGGAGTTCTTGAAATTTTACCAGATGGATTTGGTTTTTTAAGAAATTCAGAGTATAACTACCTTCCAGGTCCAGATGATATCTATGTATCCCCATCTCAAATTCGTAAATTTTATTTAAAAACAGGTGATACACTTTATGGTCAAATTCGTCCTCCACAAGAGGGAGAAAGATATTTTGCTCTTCTAAAAATAGAGAGAATTAATGATCAATCTCCAGAGTCTTGCAAAGAGAAAATTGTTTTTGACAATTTAATTCCTCTATATCCTTCTGAAAAATTAAAATTGGAGTATGAACCAACTAATATGTCTACACGTATTATTGATATGTTAACTCCAATTGGAAAGGGACAACGTGCACTTATTGTTGCTCCTCCAAGAACAGGTAAAACTGTTTTACTTCAAGATATTGCACATGCTATTACAACAAATCATCCAGAGGTTCGTTTAATCGTTCTCCTTATTGATGAACGTCCTGAAGAGGTTACTGATATGCAACGCTCTGTTAAAGGTGAAGTTATATCATCAACTTTTGATGAACCAGCAACACGCCACGTACAGGTTGCAGAGATGGTTATTGAGAAATCAAAACGTCTTGTTGAGCATGGATATGATGTTGTTATTCTTCTTGACTCTATCACACGTCTTGCAAGAGCATATAACACAGTTATTCCACCATCAGGAAAGATTCTATCTGGAGGGGTTGACTCTAATGCTCTTCATAAACCAAAACGTTTTTTTGGTGCTGCTAGAAATATTGAAAATGGTGGAAGTCTTACAATTATTGCAACAGCTCTTATTGATACAGGTTCACGTATGGATGAGGTTATTTTTGAAGAGTTTAAAGGAACAGGAAACTGTGAACTTCAATTAGATCGCCGTCTTATGGAAAAACGTATTTTCCCTGCATTAGATATTAACCGTTCTGCAACAAGAAAAGAGGAGCTTCTTCAACCTGTTGATGTTCTTAACAGAGTTTGGATTCTTCGTCAACTTTTCCATCCACTCACACCAGTTGATTCAATGGAGTTTTTACTTAATAAATTGAAAAAAACTAAAACAAATCAAGAGTTCTTAGATTCAATGAGTAAATAATTTAACTTTTGTTTAATTGTTTTATTCATATTTGTAAAATTAAACATCAATTAAACTTTGAAATTAATGTTTGGTTTTATTGAATTTCTAAAAACAGTACTATATTTTTAGAGGGTTTATTTGGTAATACCTTATAAACCCTCTTTTATTTTAAAAGAGGAGTTTTCATGTTAGATGTACGTTTTGTATGTGAAAATATGGATTTAGTTGAGGAGAGACTAAAACTTAGAGGAAAACCAATTGATTTAACAGAGATAAAAAAGTTGGCAAATGAGCGTTTAGAGCTTTTATATACTTATGAGACAAATCAACAACTTTTAAATAAAAGTCAAAATGAGATGGCATCTTTAGATAAAAAATCGGTAGAGTTTGCTAAAAAAAGGGATGAATTAAAAGAGATTTCTGAACAATCTAAAAAAGCAAAAGCAAGATTAACAGAGATTTTAGAGGCTCTTGATAAGCTTATTTTATATATTCCAAATCTTCCACAAGAGAGTGTTCCAGTTGGTGCATCAGAGGAGGATAATGTTGTTGTTAAAATTTGGGGAGTTAAGCCTATTTTAAATTTTACACCAAAAAATCATTGGGATTTGGCTGATAGTGAATATATGGATTTTGAGAGAGGTTCAAAGATAACAGGAACTAAATTTACTGTTATGAAAAGCTATGCAGCAAAAATGGAGAGAGCTCTTATTAATTTAATGTTAGATACACATGGTGAGGCTGGATATACAGAGATTTTTCCACCATTCTTAGTTAATAGAGCATCCATGACAGGAACAGGACAACTTCCTAAGTTTGAAGAGGATGCTTTTAAAATTGAGGGAACAGACTATTTTCTTGTTCCAACAGCAGAAGTTCCTGTTACAAATCTATTTGCAGATGAGATTATTCCAGAGTCAGAGTTACCAATAAAATATGCTGCATATACTGCATGTTTTAGAAAAGAGGCTGGAAGTGCAGGTAGAGATACAAGAGGATTGATAAGACAACATCAGTTTAATAAAGTTGAATTAGTAAAAATAACAACTCCTGAAACATCTGATTTAGAGCATAAAAAACTTTTAGAGGATGCTGAGAGAATTTTACAAAAACTTAATTTACACTATCGTGTTGTTGAGTTATGTGGTGCAGACCTTGGATTTTCTGCTTCAAAATGTTTTGATATTGAGGTTTGGTTACCTGGTCAAGATAACTATAGAGAGATATCTTCTGTATCTAATTTTCTTGATTTTCAGGCAAGAAGAGCAAAAATTAGATATAAATCAGAAAGTGATAAAAAAAATAGTTTGGCTCATACAATAAATGGTTCTGGATTAGCTGTTGGTAGAACTGTTGTTGCTATTTTTGAAAACTATCAACAAGAGGATGGCTCAATTATTGTTCCTGAAGCTCTTCGTCCATATATGGGTGGTTTAGAAGTAATTCC
>DYRY01000188.1 GCA_020718465.1 Anaeromyxobacter dehalogenans
CAATTATTGTTCCTGAAGCTCTTCGTCCATATATGGGTGGTTTAGAAGTAATTCCTTCAATAACAACCAAAAAAATTTAAAATCAAATTATTTCTTATTTTTTATAGATAAAAAAACCTTTTTTTCACTTTTCACAATTGTTAAATCTTACCCGATTTTTTGTTTTTATGAATAACAGAAACATAAAGAGTAGAATTAGTTTTATTAAATGCTATTATATTTGAAGATTGTTAAAAAATATTAACGAATCATTTCAACTTTATTAAGTTCTTTTCTGATATCAATTGGATTTGGATTTGAAGATTCTGGAGTATAATTCACCCAACTACTATTTTCATACTCCATAACATAATTATTTTCGCCATATAAACAGATTAATTCATCTCCAGAATCACTATCAACATTAGCAGAGATCATATATTTATATGGAGTTATTGGTTGAGATGTGTTTCCATAATTGCTCCAGCTCCAAACCCAATTACTGTTTTCAAAACGAAACATAGTTGTCCAACCTGCTATAGCCATAAGATCATCTCTACCATCACCATCAAAATCACCTGCTACAAATTTGTTATATGGAGTTATACCTTGTGATGTATTTCCATAATTACTCCAACCCCAAACCCAGCCATTATTCTCATAATGAAACATTGTTTTCCAAGTTCCATCACTGTATGCAAAAATCTCATCTTTACCATCTTGATCAAAATCACCTGCAACAAATTTGGTGTATGGAGTTATGCCTTCTGATGTGTTACCATAATTACTCCAACCCCAAACCCAACTATTATTTTGATAATAAAACATTGTTTTCCAAGTACCATCACTATAAGCAAAAATCTCATCTTTACCATCACCATTAAAATCACCTGCTAGAAATTTGGTATAAGCTGAAATTCCACTTGTACTTCCATAATTACTCCAAATCCATTGCCATTGACCATTATTATATTTAAAAAGGGTAGTCCAGCCACCATAAGCAAAAATCTCATCTTTACCATCACCATCAAAATCACCTGCTATCATTTTTCTATAAGGAGATATACCAAATGATTGATTTCCATTATTTTCCCAAATAGTACTCCAAACTCCATTATTAAACTTTCTCATCTCCATAAAATGGCTCACTTTAATAACTTCATCTTTACCATCTCCATTAAAATCACCTGAAACAAACTCCTGTTCAAGTATCTTCTCTTTTGCAAATGCAACAAGTGCATCTATAATTCTTGTATTTCCATCATTAAGAGTTGTTTCATAATTTCTTCCCATTGTTTTATGCTCTTCAGCTACCCAATGGTGTCTATACCAACCAATATCTTTAAGTTCATCTCCACCATAAGAGATAGAGTGTGATGAAGATAAGGCAACAACCCTTTCTCCTCCTAAAACATTATAAATATAAAGACCATGTTTATTTGGAAACTGTGAGTTAAAATCGGAGTTCCAAGTGTGGTAATCATTATCATCTGTGTATGGATTTTGATGAGATGTTGAGGTAGCTCCCATCTCCCCTTGAGATTTATTACAAACAGGATCCACTCCAGTAACAATAACTTTCACATTACCATTTGGAAAATCGGCTTTAAAACGTTTTGCAAGCCTTAATGAAAGGCAACCACCTCTGCTTGAACCACCAAGATAAACAACTTGAAGATTTGAGAATTCAACTTTATCTCTAAGCCAAGAGTAGTAGGCATCCTCTATGTCCTGTTTATTTCCACTTAATGTGCCATAATAGAATGCAGTATCATAAACCATAGCAAAAAATGTGTTACTCATATTAAAAATGCCACTATTTTTAATTTTTATTGCAAGAGAATCCTCATTTGCTGTTCTCCAACAACTTTTAGTGTCAAATTTACATCCATCTTTTACCCCTTCAGGTTGACCTGTTACAACATTTTGAACTCCATCATTGTTTCCAAAATCAGCTCCCTGTTGTCCTGCAAAGAAAACTGCAATATTTTTTACAGATGCTTTTGATGGTTCACTTAATGTGGTAATATAGGTTTTTCTTTGGTCACCATCACCAACATTATTATCTTCCCAAAAACGAAATTTATAAGGAGTTGTTCCACCTGTTAGACAAGTTGAGTGTTTACAATATCTTACCCTCTCTAAAAGAATAGATATGTCTCCACCATAAATATTAAAAATTAATAAAAAGCCAATAAAAACAAACCATTTTTTTTGAAACATTTAATCCTCCAAATCTTTAGATTCTAAAATACTCTTTAATATCTTAACTTTACCATTTAATTAAATTAATAAATAAACAGATTCAATTTTCAACTCTTTTTCCTGAGATTATAATTTCTCAAGATAATAAATCTTTAATCTATTTTTGAATATATACTAAATGATTTTTAAATGCAATATTTTTGATAATCAATCTTTAATTTTTAATTTCGTTTAAAATTTTTCCGCTAAGTAGTTACAAAACAATAAATCCTAAATAATTAAAATTTATTCATTTTCTTTTTGATTTTTTTTAATGCTATAAAAATACTCTGTTAGGATTTTGCTAGTATTCCAGCTTTAAATATTCCTCTCATAAATTTTAGAAAGTAGTTTTTCTTAATATCAGATTAATAATAGAGTTCAAAATCTCAAAGAATAACTCTTGAAATAATTGGAAAAACAGATTATATTAAGAGAGGTTTTTAACTATTTTTATCCTGTTTTATTTAATATAAAGGGATATAAATATTATTAAGTATTGATTAAAGGAAAGAGAATATATGTTAGAGCAGATTAGAATAGATAATTTTAAATCAATAAAATCTACAACAATTAATTTTAAAAATACTAATGTTTTAATAGGTTCTAATGGTGCTGGAAAATCAAATTTTATATCATTTTTTAAACTTTTAAATAGTATTGTTGAAAAAAAATTACAAAATTATATTGCAGAGAATGATGGAATAGAGAATCTATTACATTTTGGTCAAAAAGAGTCAGAGTCTATTTTTTCTGAAGTGATTTTTGATTCAAATAATGGAGAACTATTTAATTTACATAAATATGGATTTTTATTAAAACCAACTGTGGATAATCGAGTATTTTTTGAGAATGAGTTTTTTGGAATAAAAAGAGTAGATCAAAAAGATATAACATCTTTGAATAATATAAATAACTCTAATTCTGAATCAAATCTATTTGAAGATATATCAGGAATAAAAGGTAATAAATATATTATTAATAAACTAAAAACTTTAAAAATATACCATTTTCATGATACAAGTATATCTGCAAAAATAAAAAAGATATGTAATATTGAGGATAATGAGATTTTAAAAGAGGATGGTTCAAATTTAGCAGCTTTTCTTTATAAAATTAAAATAAAAAATGAGTTAACATTAAAAAAAATAGAGAATACAATAAAATTAGTTGCTCCATATTTTGACTCTTTTGTTTTAAAACCAACAACTCAAAATGATGATTATATAAAATTATTATGGAGAGAGAAAAATTCCGATTCTCTTTTTACAGCAAATAATCTATCTGATGGAACATTAAGAATGATATGTTTAATAACTCTATTTTTACAAAATGAGTCTCTAGATATATTAATTATTGATGAGCCAGAGTTAGGACTTCATCCATTTGCAATACATCTTTTATATGAGTTAATTGATAGTTATACAAAAAAGGGAAAACAGATTATTATTTCAACACAATCTATAACTCTTATTGATAAATTCTCTATTGATGATATTATTGTTGTTGATAAAAAAGGAAAAGAGTCTGTTTTTAAAAGATTAAAAGAGGAGGAGTTTAAAGATTGGATAGATGATTACTCTACTGGAGAACTTTTTGAGAAAAATATGTTTGGGGGAAGACCATGAAAACAGTATATATTATTGTTGAGGGTCAAACCGAAGAGAAGTTTGTTAAAGATTTGCTTTATGACTATTTTATAACTTTTAATATTTGTACTATTCCAATAATATTTTCAACAAAAAGAGAGGCTTCTGGAGGAAAATTTAAAGGTGGTGGTGTTAACTTTGATAAATTAAAAAATGAGATTCTAAAAATATCTCAAAAAAATTCACTAATTACAACAATGATTGATTATTATGGAATTGATGAAAATTTTCCTGGATATAAGGAGAGTTTAAAATTAACAAATTATCAAGATAAAGCTAAATGTATTGAAAATGAGATTGCTAAAATTAATCGAAATAATTTTATTCCATATATTCAGATGTATGAATTTGAAGCATTAATATTTAGTGATATAGATAAGGTAGAGTATATTAATAATGAAAGAGTTCTATTAAATAATTTAAAATCAGATGTTTCAATTTTTAATTCTCCAGAAGAGATTAATAATAGCAAAAATACAGCCCCATCAAAACGATTATTACAATATTATCCAAATTATAAAAAAACAATTGATGGAATAGTAATATTAAAAGAGATTGGAATTGATAATATTAAATCAAAATGTAAACATTTTTCAGATTGGATAGATAAAATAAAAATTATAGGAGTTTTAAAATGAGTGAAAACAAAACTTTAATAAATTCCGAAAAATGTAAACACTTTTGAAGATTTTATAAAAAAACTTACTATTTTTCAAATCAGAATTAATTCATAAAAACAGAGATATAAAAAATTATTGGAAAGAGATATGCTATTAAATTCTCATAGATAAAAATAGTAAAAGTTTTTGCTATTTTTCTTTACAGTTTTTAAAAGAGAAAAGATAGTTGTATATCTTTTTTTACAGCTATTAAAAGTTTAAACATAGTTGTATCTTTTTCTTTACAACTATTTAAATAAATAAAAAAGATTGTATGTTTTTTATTTACGAAAAACATCTCAATTGCTTGACTTTATATTTTTAAAGTGCTAACTTTTATATCTATGGTTGAGTATATTTTTTATGGGGAT
>DYRY01000189.1 GCA_020718465.1 Anaeromyxobacter dehalogenans
TTTTAGAGTATTGGGATGAGACATTTGTTCCAAATAAAAGCTCAAAAGTTAAACTTTTATATCTTGAAAAAATAGAGAAGCCATCAATGTTTTTAAAACATTGTCAATCGCTTATAAAAAAAGGTTGTAGAGTTGCAGCAATAAAAGCAGGTACTTCAGAAGCAGGTTCAAGAGCTGCCTCCTCACACACAGGAGCCCTTGCAACATCAGATAGTGGTGTTGAGGCTCTCTTTAAAAAAGCAGGGGTTATTCGTTGTTATAGTAGAGAGGAGCTTATTACTACTGCTGCAATCCTACAGTTTGAACCACTAAAAGGAAGAAATATAGCAGTTGTAACTCATGCAGGTGGTCCAGGTGTTATGTTATCAGATGCTCTTTCAAAAGAGGGTTTTAATCTGCCTCCACTTGAAGGAGAAAAAGCAGAACAACTACTCTCTAAACTATTTGCTGGTTCATCTGTTTTAAATCCAATAGATTTTTTAGCAACAGGAACATCAATTCAACTTGGTGAGATTATTGACTCCATTTTAGAGAATTTTAAATTTATTGATGGAGTTGTTGTTATTTTTGGTTCTGCAGGACTTTTTGATGTTTCTGAAGTTTATAAAGTTTTAAATGAGAAGATAAAGACATCTAAAAAACCAATATATCCTATTTTACCATCAATTATTGTTGCTAAAAAAGAGATAAAACATTTTTTCGCTTTTGGGCGAGTTGCATTTTTTGATGAAGTTCGTTTTGGAACGATGTTGGGAAGAGTTTATAACACACCATTTTTTGATGAAGATGATGTTGAACAAATTGCTGACCCAATAAAAATAGAGGAGATTATTGCAAGAAATATTAGTGGGTACTTACCACAAAATGAGGCAATATCACTTCTTGATGCATCTGGAATCTCAAGGATTAAGGAATTTTTTATTAATAATATAGAAGAGTTACTTGAGCTTTCAAAAAAAGTTGAGTTTCCATGGGTTATGAAAGTTGTTGGACCTCTTCATAAAAGTGATGTTAAAGGAGTTTATCTTAATATAGACTCTATTGATAAAGCGGAAGAGATTTATAATAAATTAATGAGTATTGAATATGCTTTATCTGTTCTTATTCAACCAATGGAAAGAGGAGTAGAGATTTTTCTTGGTGCAAAAAGGGATAACCTTTTTGGTCCTATTATTTTTGTTGGATTAGGTGGAATTTTTGTTGAAGTTTTAAAAGATGTATCTCCAATAATGCTTCCAGTTTCAAAAGAGGAGATTCTATTCTCTTTAAAATCCCTTAAAGGTTATAAAATATTTAAGGGGGTTAGAGGTAATGAGGAGTGTAATTTAGAACTTTTAACAAAAAATATACAGGCTCTTGCACAACTTCTTGATTATGCTCCAGAGATTTCAGAAATTGATTTAAATCCACTAATTGGTAGAGCAAATTCGGTTAAGGCTGTTGATGTTAGAGTAAAAATAATAAAATAATTAAAACTCCAATTGTTTATTCTCTAATTACAAAATCAAACATAATCTGTTTTTGTTTTTTATCTATAAACTAAAAATCTCTATTTTGGTATTTTTCTTTGGTAATATCTTTCTGCAAAAGAGATAATTTGATTTATATAATCATTTGTGAGTGTATATTTTTTAATTAAAACATCTCTCCAATCTCTATGTTTTCTCTCTTTCATAATTAGAAATATTGTTTGGTAATCAATTTCTAAAAGATAATGCTCTACTCCTCTTTTTTGCAAATCATCTTTTTTAAGATAATCTTTATAATCCACATCTATTTGAAGAGTTTTACTATCTCGTTTAGCTCTATACTCTGCAACAACTCCAGACCAATCTGCAATCCCAAAATGTGAGGTCTGAATCTCAATTGCATCCTCTTTTGCCATATATTTATTGGAAAAAATCTCCATAAAAATTGCTAATTGCTCTCCTCTTAAAGAGTATGGAGTTTCAATTTTAAAAAAAAGAGTTTTAACTCCATTAATAATCTGTTTCTCTTTTTTTATAACTTTATATATCTCTGGAAGCTCCATTCCTTTTTCAATTTTAAAATCTTTTGCAATAAAATCCTCTGAAAACTCAATTGTTTTATATAAAAGATCATTAAAGCCTGTTTTTTCTGATTCAGAGTTTTTTGATTTGTTACAACTAACAAAAAAAAGAGATAGAATTGATATAAACATTAATTTTAAGATATATTTTTTATACATAAAGACCTATTTTTTGTTTTTTTTATCTTGGTAGGTAACGAACTCTTCAATAATAGCCTTATCTTGTTCAGAGATTTTATTAAATTTTATTCCCATTTTTCCCTCTCGTACCCAAACAACAACCCCTTCAGCATAGGCATATTTTCTACCAAGTTCAGGAAAATGGATATCAACATAAACCTCTGTTCCAATCTCTTCAAGTTCTGTTGCAACTATTTTAACCCCACCAGCACTTATATCAATGATTTTTTGAAACATTAAAATCTCATTACCTGTATAATCTACATAAGCCTCACCTTGAATTCGTTTAAACTCTCTTGACTCACTATTCATTATTTCCTCCGCAAGAATGGTTGGGTTCAAACCTTTTAATCCTACTACAATAATAGGATATCTTGCTTTGATTTTCAAGTTTTTGATAAATTTTTAAAAGGTGTGGATAGATAACAACACTATTTTTCCATTTTTTTTCAATTTTATGAAATTGAGAAGCTGCTTTTTTCCACTCTTTTTTAGCTATTAGATTCTCACCTTTTGTTATCATAGCCTCTTTTTCAGAGGAGATTGAGGAAATTTTCACATAATCAGAAAATGAATCGGAGAGGCCTCCAGGAATTAAATCAATAACATTATCAACTGTAATTTCTGATTCAGAAGAGTTACTGTTTTTTTCAGAAAAATCATTTTTATCTTTTTCAGAAGAATTATTTTTATCTTTTTCAAAAGAGTCTTTTTTATTTTCATCTGAATTTTCATTTTGTTTTTGAAGTTGGTTTTTGCTCTTATCATCTATTTTAGAGTCTCTGCCAATTACAGGAGTTAATCTTTTAAGATGAACTCCATCAAGCATTAACTCATCCCCTGAAAGCTGTTTGAGAGGAATATTTCTAAGAAGTTCAAACTCATCCATATCATCATCTTTCACATAAAGTTTATACTGCTTCTCCTCTTCTAATCCCTCAACTTTTCCCATTATTAGATGTTCAACTTTATAGTTTTCATCCTCAATAACTCTAAAAAGCTCCATTTTACTACCTTTTTGCTTAATAGAAACATCTTTATTTCCACCCAAAGTTGATAACTCCCACTTCCCACTAAAATTAGTTGAAAAAAGTGAAGTTGTTAAGATTGTAGCAACAATTGATATTAAAATAGTTTTATAAAACATAAGAATCCTCCAATTTGAGTATTCACATTGTAGATTAAAAACTAAAAATTATCAACTATTTTCAAAAAAATTAAAAATATAGAGGTAATATTTTAATGAATTAAGAAAAATTATCACTATTTGTATAAAATTGAAAATATAAAGCCTATGATTATATTGTATTTAGATATTTTTTTTGATATAATATTTATAAAGAGTACGTGGGTTTTTATGGATGATTTTAAAATACCGCCTCATCAACTATCTTTTGATGAGGATAGACTTCTTGCCTTAATAAAGGCTACAGATAAATTTACACATCAACAAAAGTTAAAAATATTGGGAAATATTCCACAGATGAAACAGTGGCAAATAGATGATCTATTGGCTGATTTAGAGTCTTGGAAAACCGATATTTCTCAACAAAAAAGTGATGAAACCACTCCAGATACTATACTTGAGGAACTGAATAAAAAAGCAGTTGGTCAAGAGGAGGCTAAAAAAAAGCTTGTTCTTGCATTTTATGAGCATCTTATAATAAAAAAGGAGAACTCATCATACCTAAAACCAAATTTACTTCTAATTGGTCCAACAGGAAGTGGAAAAACATTTATGGTATCTGAATTAGCTAAATCTATGAATTTTCCTTTTGTTGTTGCAAATGCAGCAGGAATGGTATCATCTGGGTATGTTGGAACACGCTTAGAGGATGTTTTAACAAGATTATACATTGAATCTAATAGAGATATATCTAAAGCTGAATCTGGTATTATTCTTGTTGATGAGTTTGATAAAATGATTGATGGTTCATCTCATGATTCTGTTGGTGGAGTTGAGTTACAGCAGGAGTTTTTAAAGCTAATTGAGGGTGGAGTTCATATTTGTAAAGCTGGATTTGATAGAGATGCCTCTAGAGTTCAACTAAAAACAGATAATATTCTATTTTTATTTGCTGGTGCTTTTGTTAAACTTGAGGAGATAATTAGAAAAAGAATGCAACAAAAACAGATTGGCTATGGAAAACCAAGTGATGTAACAAAAGAGGTTATTTTTCAACAGGCTCTTCATGAAGATATTATCTCCTTTGGAATTATTCCAGAGTTAGTTAGTAGAGTTCAATCAATCGCAGCATTAAAAGAGCTTTCAGAGGATGATTTATTCCAGATATTAAAAACAGAGAGTAATCCATACATATCTTCATTAAAAAAATATATCTCATTTCATGGAAATAGCCTGATATTTGAAGATGAAGCACTAAAAATTATAGCATCTCATGCTCACAAAAAAAAGTTGGGAGCAAGAGGTCTTCGTGGAGTTATTGATAAAATAGGATTAACATTAAAATTTGAGTCTCCACGTTCAAAAGGAAGAGAGTTTTTAATAACAGCTAAAGAGATTGCTAATCTACTATAAAAATAATAAAAATCTTAATTTTATTTGTTTTTACAATAAAAAGGGAACTCTTTATTTATTTTTTTTTTAATAGACCTCTTGCATAACCTCTAAACATGCTAAACTCCTCTATTCATGTTGAGAATAGAGCA
>DYRY01000034.1:0-15001 GCA_020718465.1 Anaeromyxobacter dehalogenans
TTTTAATATATTTTAAAAAAAAGATTTAATTTACTTTTTTTTAACTCTTATTTTATAGAGATTTTATAGTAGTTTAATAGATTTTTGAATAAAAAATTATTAATTTTTATTTTTGTTTGAATTTTTTTACTCTCTTGTAGTCTATAGATTTATATTTTTTGTGGAGGATTTTATGTTAAAAAAAATGGTTATCACAACTTTATTTTCATCAACACTTCTTTTTGGTGCAAATGAGATTCAAAATGCTCAAAAAATTTTGCCTTTAAACTCTGGTGAACAGATTATTCAGGCTGGTTCTCAAGTTGATTCAAAAGATAAACAAAAAAAAGTTTTTGCTTTAACAAGTAGTAGAATTTTTTATGGTGCTCAAAAAAGAAATCAATTTGAAAAAAAATGGGAGTATGACAAAAAAAATAACTGGAGCTACTTTGCAAATGATTCAGGTTTAACTGATATTGATTATGATGGTATTGCAGAACTTTACTTTGGAATTCTTGATACAAAAACAGATGATAAAATTTTAATGGTTTATAATCCAGTTGCAAACTCAATTTATCAAGCTGCTATTAGAAAAAATGGTTCAACAGTTTTTGGTTCTAATATTAAAAAAGGTTCCGCTATTTATAATTGGATGGAACAAAAAGTTAAAACTATTGGAACAACAACTGCAACTATTGTTGAAGAGGAGACAGAAGAGTCTGAAGAGGCAATGATTAATAACTCTGAAACAGTTTTTCTTTGTGATGCATGGACAAATGGAAAAGGTGATAACTCTACAAAAAGAAAAGGTGGAAATTTCTGTGGTATATCTGTAGATCAACTTAAAGATGCAGAACTTGTTTTCCAAAAAGCTAGTGGAACAGTTAACTATATTGCAATTTTTGAACGTTTTGCTAATGGAAAATGGAGTAAAGTTTATCAAGGACCAATGAAAAATATGTTGGCATCAACACTTCTAAAAAATAAAGCAACAACTCATTTAAATATAGTTGTTAATGGTCAAGAGGAACTTTATGATAGTGTTAAAGGAAAAATTCGTGTTTATAAGAAAGAGATTGTAAAAGTTAGAACTCTTCCAATTGAGAGTGAGGCAAAAGAGATTGCTGAGAAATATGCTGGTTTGAAAAAAGGGGAATCGATTTTTAAAGTTTTTCCTTATGAAGAGAGTGGTGTTTATAAAATTGGAGTTGTAACAAACCTATTTGCTTACTCATTAGAGGAGTTTGGAACTTTATATAAAGTTGCATTTAAATCACAACCACTCAAAAATGTTTTAATGATGGATCAATATAATGGTGTTGAAGATTCAGATACAGACCAAATAAAAGATCTATTCTACACAACAATTGACCAAAAAACACAGAGTAAAATAGTAAACTTAATATCTCTTGGTAAAAAAAGCATCTACTCTGGATTTGTTAATCCAACTGTTGCTGGTTTTGATAGTGATGTTACATTTACATTCACTCCTAATACTCCTCAAATTGTTAAAACATGGATGGAAAATAAATTTTATCAATTTGGATTTGCAGTTAAACCAGTTGAGATATCAACAACAGATCCTGCTGTTGCAATTGATCTATGGTTTAAAAACAATAGAAATATTAAACTTCAAGAGAGTGAAAAACAGTTAGTAATTCAAAAATACAATGGGAATATTGATTTCATGAGCTACAAAAAAGGTCATCATGGATTAGTAAAAACTCTTAAAGTTGGTTCTGTTGAGTATCGTTCATATTATAGAGGGGTTTTTGTAGCTTATGACTCAAGAACAAATGAGTCTTATATTATTGCTGCTTCTAAAAATTTAGTGAATTTTGGAACTGAACTTCTTGCATCTGGTGATTATATTTTCGTTGGAATGCAAAATATTGGAATTCTCCGTTTTAACTACAAACAAAACACTATAACTCATATTATGCCAAAAGAGTTACAAAGTGAAGATATTTGGGATATCAGAAAACAGGGAAATAACTATCTTATTAAAACAGATACAAAAACAATCACACTTCCTATGTCTACCCTTGAAAAATAGAGTTATAACTTATTTTGTAAAAAGATAAAAATTTGATTGAGTTAAATCATTACCACTACAACTACAACTTTTTTTATTCACAAATAAAGATTGTTCTGAATCTAATGAAAACAGCTTTAAATCGCATAACATTAAATAATCAGGAATAGATATCTCTTTTATATCTACTTTATCATAGTAGTATATTAAATCACCTGTTTTATAACAATTGGAGCTTGAGAAAAATAGTGTATAGTCTGATTTTATAACTTTGTTAAAAGATAGTGAAATTTCAGCTATTTTTGTTTTTTCAAAATTTAAAATATTTACAGAAAAAAACTCCCCATTATCTTTTAAAAAATAGAGAACTCCACTCCAATAAAATAGCTCTCCAATCTCTTCAATTTGCTGAATAATCTCAAATTTTCCACTTTTATATTGATATAAATCTCTGTTATCTATTAAATATATCTCATTTGAGTGAAAAAACAGTTCTCCACTATCTGGATAAACATCTAAACAGGTTTTATTTTCAATAAGTTCAAGTGTATTACTCATAACTCTTATACAATTAGGAGTTGAGGAGGTTTTTGTAACTAAAAAATAGTCTCCACTTGATATCTCTGTAGATAAAAAACTCTGGATTTCATAGGATTTTGAGAGTTTTTTCTCAAAAATCTCCCCATTTTTTAGTGTTACCAATCTATTTTCAGATATTAAAAATCTACCATCTATATTTGAACAGGAGGTTAAAGTTGTTGATATATTTTTACTAAAATCTCTGGTTAAAAAAGAGAATTTATAAAAACTACCATCAACAATAGGAAAAAAATCAGAATCACTATTTAAGTAGCAATCTCCAAGTGTAAATTGTGGTAATTTTCCAAAAAATGGTTCAAAACTTCCTTTTTTATTTATTGTAAGGTAAATTTTTGAATAATTGTTTGGGATAATAGATTCAATATTTCCAAAATATTCACCATTTTCATAAGAGATTTTGTAGTTATCACCAAGAGATAAATCTAAAGATTCACTTTTATTAACTTCCATTTTTACTGAACTGCTCTCACCTGTTTTTAGATTTTTTAGCGTTAAAAAACCACTATCATCCAATACTTGATTATGAGGAGGATCTAAAACTACTGTAAAACTCTCTAAAACCTCACTACAAGAGATAAAAAATATAACTACCAAAATGGATAGATAAAAACTATGTACTTTTTTTAGATATTTCATGTTTTCTCTTTATAATATATCTATTTTTTTTTATATGTAATTAATTTTTCATATTACATATTTTATTTAAATAATTTTTGATAATTAAGTTGCTATAATTAAAATCAAAAAAATAATTATTTATTTTTTGATTATAAAAAATGTTACTCCCAAACTACTTTCGTATTTTTTGAGTCATTTTCAGAGAGATATAGATAGCCTAAAATACCAACACTTGCTAAAACAATACCAGTTATTGCATAAAAATACCAAGTTGTATAGATTGGTTTACTCTCTTTTGGTTCAACATCAATAATGGAGAAATCTTTTTTTCCATTACTTTTTGGAAAAATAAGTGTTTCATCTGATAAAATCTCTTTTTGAGATCTAACTTGATGATAAATAGCTCCATCTTTTTTATAAAAAAGATGAACAATCTCATGTCCAAAATATTTGTAAAATTGATCAGGAATAGTATTTAAATATATTCGTCCACCCTGTTTATTCCACAAAAAATAGTTTCCATAACTATCTTCATCAATATTTTTTGAATTCTCTTCAAAATATCTACATTGCTCTAGAAGACAAACTGATAAATTATATGGATATTCAGAAACATAGTAGTCACCACTTTTATTAATTTTTAAACCATTTACATAAATATCAAATTTATCCCCTTTTTTTATAGTAATCATACTATCTTTAGAACAATTTGATGGCATAGATGTTTTAAAAAATGGAGGTATTTTATCCATAAATTCAATATGATTATATATCAAACATAATTGAGATTCAAAACTATCATTTTTCTGAATTTTTAGGGATAAAAGATAAAAAGTGTATAGTTGATGATAGTCAACTTTATTATCAGATGAGTAGCCAAAATCTGAAAAATGTGCCTCAAATTGAGTTGAGTATTCAGAGTAATCCCCTTTTTTATATAAAGATATCCAACTATCTTTTTGTGAAATAAATTTTGAATTTCGCTCTATTATAGGTGGAATTTGGTAGAATGATGTTATTTTATAAACCTCTGCCTCTGAAAGTTGAGGGTCGAAAAGGTAGCTGGTTAATGCTAAAAATATTATAATACCCATTTTATCTTCTTTTAAATATGGTTTATTGGGGGTTTTACTAAAAACCATCAACTAAAAAATTAAATAGTTGATTAATCTCTTTTTCATTCTCAAAAAAACTTTTGAGAAAAACATTTAAATCATCAATATTAAAAATAAAATCCTCCTCTTTTAGGATAAAACACTCATTAAGCTCTTTTGTTAAACTTAAAGAGTCAATCCAACTATCAGAAACTACAATATCATAAAGGAGATTAGAGATAATAGTCTCTTTATTTGTTAACATAGAATATAGATAAAGTTCAAGTTTTTTTGAAATCTCTCCATTCTTGAAACTATTTTTAACTGTTTGATAAAAAAGATTATAAAGATAATCTTTTTTAAAAATCTGTCGCTCTTTTTTTTTGAGGTTGGTTTTAAGTCTGGTTGGTATTTTTTCAACATATTTGGAGCTCCAATCTAAAATTAAATGTTCATAAGGAAGTGATACCAATTTTCTAACCCAAGCCTCCTTTATTTTTTGCTCTAAAACTAATGGAATCTCTTTTCTCTCTTTTACTATTTTTAGAATCTCATCAACCATTTTTTTTGAAAAAACTCTGCTGTTTTCTGGGCAATAAAAAGTTTTTACAATTATGTTCTCAACTATTTTTTTAGATTTTGGACTATTTTTTATTTTTTCTGAAAAAAAACTATTAAGAAGAGCTATAACTTTTTGTGGCTCTCTCTCATTTTTAACAATTTTAAGAAGTGCTTTCTGAAATTTACTATTTTTGAGTAAAATTAATACAATTTTTTTTAATTTTAATTTTATTTTATAGCTATTTAGAAGTTTTGAAAACTCATTTTTAAAAAATTGATCCCACTCACCATGAAGATATTTATCAACAGTTTTGTTAATAATAAAATCTGTAATATCATCTTGCGTTAAAATAAAATGGATAGCTTCAGATAAAATTTTAATGTTTTTATCTGAAAAAATGGAATTTAAAGCAATCTCCTCTCTCTGATTAAGTGGAAGATGTTGTGAAAAAAGTGGAGTTGATATAAAAAATATAAAAATAGTAATGGATAGTAAAATAATTTTATTTTTTTTCATTAAAAACCTCTTCAAAATAAATAAAAAATAGTGATTAATAATAAAAAAGAGTTAAATAAAAAACTGTTTTTTATTACTAAAATTAACTTCAGAGTGTGAAACAAAAATGATAAATTTACCATTTTTATATTGATTAAAAATTATCTCTTTAACCTCCTCAACCCTTTTTTTATCAAGTCCAGAAAATGGTTCATCATAAAGATAGATATCTCTGTTTGCCTCAATTCCAATTATTAAATTTAAAAACTGTGCCATACCTCTTGAAAGCTCTTTAATTTTTTTATTTTTAAACTTTTCTAAAAAAAACTCTTGGAATGCTTTAATTTTTTCAAATTCGATATTATAAAGTTTTGAAAAAAAAATAATACTCTCTTTTACTGTTAGATTTTGATATAGTTGACTATTATGAGTTATATATATTATAGATTTTTGAGGTTTAATATTACTATTTGAATCTATTGAAAAATCGATTGAGCCATAAGTTGGTTTTAGTATTGTTGCAATAAGTTTTAGAAGAGTTGATTTTCCAGAACCATTCTCTCCAACAATCTCATTTATATAACTATTTTCAAAGTTGGCAAAATATTTTTTTATCACAAAAGAGGAATCTTCATATTTGAATGAAAGATTTTCTATTGATAATGTTATATGTTTTGTTGTTTTCAATATAATTCTTACAATTTAACTTTTTTTACTTAAAAATAAAACAAAAAAGCTATTTTTATAAGATTTTACTCTAAATCTTTTATAAAAGATAAAGCTTTAAGTGTCATTTTCATTTTCGTACTTCTTCCTTGATTTAATAGATAAATTAAATTATCTTTATCAACCCATTTGTATGAGATAATCTCCTCCTCTTGAAGAGTTAGAGAGCCATCTCCATGATAAATACAATAGACATAAAAGTAGGCTTTTCCATTTTCAAAGCCCCGTTTATTATACCTATCTGGAGGTGCATCAAGCTCTTGATAGTAAACATTATCCTGAAGAATTGTTAATTCTAATGATTTAATTCCAGTCTCCTCCTCAATCTCTCTGAAAAGTGCCTCTATTGTATCCTCATTACTCTCAATTCCTCCTTGAGGAAATAACCAAGGATTATTCCCTTTTGCAGATTGAACAAGAAGAAATTCTCCCTCTTTGTTTTGGATTATTGCAACTACAACAGGCCGATACTCCTTTGCATCATGTAGTTTTTGTATAAATTCATTCATATTACACATCTATCTAGTTCTCCTATAGATTAATCGATTTTTTCTAAAAGTTCAAGAAATTTTATATATTAAATGATTTTAACTCTTTTGTTTTTGAGTAGTTCTATAAAAATTGAGATATTATATTTGATAAATTGATTAAGAATTATCTTAAAAATTCAGTTAACTCTTGAAAATTTAAGAACTTTTTGATATGCTTGTTTTTTAAATGGGGAGGCAAATATGTCTGATGTTCTTGCTGTTGGTTCAATCGCATATGATACGGTAGAGACTTGGGCAGGTAAACGTTCTGAGGTGCTAGGAGGCTCTGCAACATACTTCTCTGTTGCAGCATCTCTTTTTTCTGAAATCTCTGTTTTAGCTGTTGTTGGTGATGATTTTGCAAACTCTGATATAGAGATGCTAAAAAATAAAGGGGTAGATACCTCTTCAATAATAAAAAAAGAGGGGAAAACATTTCATTGGAGTGGTGTTTATCCAAAAAATGGGGATGCACAAACACTGCAAACAGATTTAAATGTTTTTGAATCTTTTAATCCTGTTATTCCTGATGAGAAAAGAGATACTCCAATTCTATTTTTAGGAAATATCGATCCTGATTTACAATATTCTGTTATAAAGCAGATGAATAGGCCAAAATGTATTATTTGTGATACAATGAACTTTTGGATTGATAAAAAAAGGGACTCTTTAATTAAAACAGTATCTCTTGTTGATGTTTTAGTTATTAATTTAACAGAAATTAAACTACTCTCTGGTAAAAAAGATTTAATAGAGGCTGTTAATAAGATACACCAATTAGGACCTAATGTTATTATTGTTAAAAATGGTGCAAGAGGTGCAAATCTTTTTTATGATAACAAACATTTTGTTATGCCTGCATGTCCAGTTGATAAAGTTATAGATCCAACAGGTGCTGGAGATAGTTTTGCTGGTGGTTTTGTTGGTTTTTTGGCAAGAAGTTTAAGAGATAAAGATGAGATAGATTTTCAAATGCTTAAAAGAGCCTCTGTATATGGTAATATAGTTGCTTCCTACACAATTGAGGATTTTGGTCTTGACAAATTAAAAAATGTAGACCATAATATGCTCGAGTCCCGTTTTTCTGAGTTTCAGGATTTCGTAAGTTTTTAACTACCAAGCTAATTCTTAGAGGAGATATCGATATGATGAGATACCCAATGACAAAGGAAGGATATAATAAACTTTTAGAAGAGCGAAATGATTTAAAAACCATAAAACTTCCACACATTTTAAAAGAGGTTCAAATTGCTAGAGAGCAAGGAGATCTATCTGAAAATGCAGAGTATAAATTTGGAAAAGAGGCTCAACGTAATATAGAGAGAAAAATAGCAGAGATTGATGCAAAATTATCAAATGCAGAGATAATAGACCTTTCAGATTATCAAGGAAATCAAGTTATATTTGGTGCAACAGTAAAACTTATTGATGTTGAAACAAATGAAGAGGTTACTTATAAGATTGTAGGTGAGGATGAAGCAGACATACAAGAGGGAAAAATCTCTTATACAGCACCTTTAGCTCAAAAAGCTATTGGAAAAGAGGTTGGGGAAGAGATTGAGATAAAATCTGCAAAAGGTAATCGTACACTTGAAATTCTAGAAATATTATATAACTAAAAAGCTTCTCAAAAATCCTAAAAATTATATTAAAATAAAATCTAATATCGTAGATTAGTTTATGCTTACTATTTTTTTATATATTATGTGATGAGGTTATTGATTTTTTTTGTAAAATAGTATAGAATACATGCGTATCATTGGAGGATTAATCATGAAAATAGCACTTTTTTTAGTTGGGATTGTGCTTTCAATACTTTTGTTAGGTTGTGATGAGACAGCAAATCAAAATCCAAATGGTGGATTATGTGATGATTTAGATTGTGGTTCTCATGGAACATGTGTTGTTGTTGAGGCAGAAGGTTATGCAATGTGTGAGTGTGAAGCGAACTATACATTTATCACAGGAAGAGGTTGTATAAATCCCTGTGAAGGTGAAAAATGTAAACCTCATGGTATCTGTATTGCAGATGGTGCAACAGCAAGATGTAGTTGTAATGATGGCTACTATGCTATTAATTTAGAGTGTCAACAAGAAACAGACCTTTGTAAAGATGTTGTTTGTGATGGTGGCACTTGTAATCAAGATAATGGTGAGTGTGATTGCCCATCAGGTTATCATCTTGTAGATGGTTCAAAATGTGAACTAAACCAAGGATGTAACTCCCCTCTTGCAAACTGTGGGGAACATGGAGTTTGTGTTGATGATATTGAGGGAGATTTTTGGTGTGAATGTGATAATGGATACTACTATAATGGAACAACATGTGCTAGAGAGTTTTGCTCAAATGGTGTTCCATGTGGAACAAATTGTTGTAGTGGTTCTCAAATTTGCTATAATGGTTCACAATGTATTCAACCTGGAAGAGAATGTGAAAATGATTTTGAGTGTGATACTAATCAATTTTGTGATAGTGTGATGGGATTGTGTCTTGAAATATCAACAACAGATAGTTGTCAATATGTTCCAGAGTTTCAACAACAAATGACACCGCTTGTTGCTTGGAGTTGGAATGGTTCACAAACAAATACTCTATCAACCCATAAACATGTTTTAATGCCTCCTGTTGTAGGAAATTTAACAGATGATAATGGAGATAATCTTATTAATCTAAAAGATATTCCAGATATTGCATTTACATCATACCCTAATGATAACTGGGATAATGATGCTGTTTTAAGAGTTTTAAGTGGAGATACAGGAGAGGAACACTACACTATAACATCACCTAAAATGAGTGGAGGTAGTGGATTAGCTCTTGGTGATATTGATAATGATGGATTTAATGAGATCATTGGAATAAAAGCAGGAAATAAACGAGTTATTGCATTTGATGGTAAAAATGGAAACATTAAATGGGAAACTCAAGAGGATATGCCAAGAACAGCTCCAGGTGCACCTGCAATTGCTGATTTAGATCATGATGGAAATCCTGAAGTTATTGTTGGAAATTATATTTTTAATGGAACTAATGGAGTAAAAAAATGTCACTCAACAGACCCACTTGGTTCATATGGAAATAATAGTGACTATCCAACAGCAGATCACCTTAGACATAAAAGATACATTACTGTTGTTGAGGATATTAATAATGATGGTGTAATGGATATTATTACTGGAAATCTTATTATCTCTGGTAGAGATTGTTCAAGAATTTGGGCAAGAGAGGATAGAAAGGATGGTTATACTGCAATAGCTGATTTGAACTGGGATGGTACTCCAGAGATAGTTGTTGTATCAAATGGATATCTATACATTTATGATTTAAAAGGATTTGATTTAATCACTCCATTTCCAATTGATAATGCAATAGGAACAAGTTATCCAATTGGAGGACCACCAACAGTTGCAAATTTTGATGGTAATATTGCTGATTTAGAAATTGCTGTTGCTGGAACAGAGTTTTATAGAGTTTTAAAGCCAAATCTTACAACAGGAGTTGTAACAACTCTTTGGGAAAAAGTAATAAGAGATAAATCATCTCGTCAAACAGGTTCCTCTCTATTTGATTTTGAGGGTGATGGTAATGCAGAGGTTTTATATGCAGATGAGTGCTATTTTAGAATTTATGATGGTTTAAGAGGAAGTGAACGTTTTAAAATCAAAAATAGCTCTGCAACAATATTTGAGTATCCTCTTGTTGTGGATATAAATGGTGATGGAAAATCGGAGATTGTTGTTGTTGCAAATGCCTCTTACTCAGCAAATAAATGTCCTTGGGGTCCAAATGGAGAAGAACAAGATCAGGTCTCAAGTGGAAATTATGGAATAAGAGTTTTTGAGGATTCAAACAATAACTGGGTTAGAACCAGAACAATTTGGAATCAACACTCATATCATATTACCAATGTATCTGAAACAGGAAAAATTCCAAGAGTTGAAGAGAAAAATTGGTTAAATTACAATAATTATCGTCTTAACTCTCAAGGAAAAGGGGTTTTTAATGCTCCAAATTTTGTTGTAGAAAGAATTCAAGTTGAGAGAGAGGATTGTCCCCAATTATCATTTAAAATAAAAGTAAGAGTTGCAAATTTGGGAACAATCTCTGTAAAAGCAGGTGTTCCTATTGCAATTTATAGAGGAGTTCCAGATCAAGGTAGTAGAGAATTAATTGGATTTGCAGTTACTCAAACTGATTTATGGCCAGGAAAAAGAGAGATTGTAGAGTTTAACTATATCCCAAGTAATCCAGAAGAGGTTCGTCGCTATAATATATTTGCATCTGTTGATGATTATGGAAATGGTGTGGGAGCATATTCAGAGTGTAATGAAAGTGATAATATTATGGAGACATCTTTCAAGGGTTCTTATGGTCTATTTTGTAATATAGGAATTGGTCAATGCATGAGATTTGCACCATATATTTGTGATAATAGTGGTAATCTTGTTTGTGGAGCTGTTGCTGGTACTCCTCAAGTAGAGGTTTGTGGAGATGGCCTTGACAATAACTGTGATGGTGAAACTGATGAAAATTGTGGCTGTAATTCAGGAGAAACTCAAGAGTGTTATAGAGGTTATGCTGCATCATTTAGCGAAAATGCAAGATGTAAAAAAGGCTCTCAAACTTGTATTGGTGGTGAGTTATGGACCTCTTGTGATGGGGATATATTGCCAATAGTTGAGATTTGTAATAGTGTAGATGATGATTGTAATGGTATTGTTGATGATAGTTTTCAAGTTGGTCAATCTTGTGTTGTTGGCTTAGGTGCCTGTAGAAAAACTGGTGTTTATATTTGTGATGGCTCTGGTAATCAAGTTTGTGATGCAGTTACAGGATTACCATCTGATGAAATTTGTGGTGACTCTATAGATAATGATTGTGATGGTCTTATTGATGAACGCCCTTGTCGTGAATAATCTAATTTTTTAGCAATAATAATTTATTTTTGAATTTTCACTTTTCAAAAAAATAAAATCTTACCCACTTAAATAAAAATTTAATAGTTTAATTATAATAAAATTACAAAAGAATTGACAAAAGTAGCAAAAAAAAATATCATGTCTTTTATAATATCGAGGAGGAGAAATGACTAAAGTTATCTCTATAGCCAATCAAAAAGGTGGAGTTGGTAAAACCGTAACAGCTGTAAATCTATCAAGTTTTCTATCAATTCTTGGTAAAAAAACATTACTTATTGATATTGACCCACAAGGACATAGTGGAATTGGAGTTGGTTTAAATATTGATGATCCAGAGTATAAAACAACATATCATCTCCTAATGGATAAAGATATCACAATTGATGATTGCATCACAGAGGTTGAATTTGAAGATGGTTCTCATATGGATATAATAATATCAAACACACATCTTAGTTATGCAGAAAGAGAGTTGGAGAAAGTTTATCGCTCACCACTTCAGATTTTAAAGAAAAAATTAAAACCTGTTATTGATAGTAAAAGCTATGACTTTATAGTTATTGATTGTCCACCATCACTTGGTAATTTGGCAATGAATGCTTTTCTTCCCTCAAGTTTAGTAATTGTTCCAATTTCAACCTCATTTTTTTCACTTCAAGGAATGGAAAAAATTGTAAGAACTCTAAAAGATGTTATGGAGGAGCTTGAGATAACTTTTGATATATTTGGACTTTTGACAAGATTTAGAAAAAATCAAAATGTATCACATCAAGTTGAAATGACTGTAAAAAGCTATTTTAAAGATCATCTTTTTAAAACAGCAATTAGAGAGAATATTGATATTGAAAAAGCTATTGGTGAAGGTATGCCAATTTGTGAATATAGTAAATCGTCAAATGGTTTTATTGATTATAAACGATTAGCATTGGAGATAATAAATTATGGTAACAACTAAGAAAAAAAAGGGTAAAAGGCAGAATTTTTTTGCTTCTCAAAAATTAAATGAGTCATCTGTTTTTGATTCCAATAGTGTAGAAGAGTTATCTGCAGCCAAAAAATTTATTAATAGTGATTTAATTGAGCAACAATTTAATAGTGATAATAAAGAGAGTGAAAATACTACAAGAAAACTTGAATCTGTTGAGAAACCTGTTCTTTTAGAGATTTTAAAAAATAGTTTTGATCTAACAGCAATTGATTCAGGAAGTTTTATAAAACTTCAAAAAGAGGAGCCTCTTTTTAAAAAAGTTCGTTACTCAATATTTCATAATGACTCTATATGGCTCTTTTTTGATTCAAAATGCATCTCATTTGACCTTGGAATGAGTGAACTTTTTCAATTTTCTATTGATAGTGAGTTTTTAAACTATGAACCATTAATTGTTGATGATAAAGTCTATTTTGTTCAAGGAAAAAAAATATTAGAATTAAACTATAGTAGTGGAGATAAAAAAATCTACACAATCCCATTTATTCCAACATCAAATTTATATCTATTTGATGGTAGTTTTTTTCTTATTGCAGATTCAAATAGATTTATTGCTTTAAATAATTTATTTGAAGAGAGTTGGTCTTTTTTAGTTGATGGCTCTCTATTCACACAACCAACATTTGAAAATGGCCATATATGGATTGGAACATCTAGTGGTATCATGTATCAATTTGATAAAAATGGAGAAGTTTTATGGAGTTATAACTCTAAAAGTCCTATTTTTACTCCTCCACTTATTTCTGAAACTAATGTTTTTTTAACAACATTAAGTGGAAAAATACATGTTTTATCCTCTTTGGAGAAAGAGTATAAATTCTCTATAGACACAGGATTTGCTCTTTTTGATGCTCCAATAGTTCATAATGGAAGAGTTTTTGTTGCAAATCGTTCATATCTTTATGAGATATCTGTTGTTGATGGTAGTTTTAAAAATATTGCCAATTTTCCAAATCATATTGAGACAATTGCCTCTTTTGGAGAGTATATAGGAATTTATACTATTGATGGAGTGTTGATTCTAGTTAATGATGATATAACTCAATATAATCTTCTTGAGTCTCAAATTTTAAGAAAACCATTTACTATCATGCAACATCTATTTTATATCAATGGAGAGCAGAATTTTGCAAAAGTTGATATGGGTGGTTTTTAGAACTTAAAAAAATATCAAAAAATCCTATAAATAAAATCATAATCTATTATTGACATTTTTGATATTAAAATATAGAATCAGAATCTTGTTTGTCTGGTGTTTTAATGGTTAACACTCTTTTTATTGGAAAATCACCCTCTCCACCTTGGAATGACTCTGCAAAAAACATCCAAAAAACTCTTCTTGATAATTTAAAAGATCAATATATTGAGTATCTAACTGATGGCTCATATACCTATTCAGGCAAAAGAAAGGGAATATTAGTTTATAAAAAAAGCTCATCCTACTCACTCACCCAAAAAGAGCAGATAGAATTATTCTTAAACTTATTAAAACCCGATTTTCATATAGATTTATATCACTATTTTTTCTCACCAAATATTAAATCATCACTTGCTGCAAGATTTTTAAAACTTATAAAACCAAAAAAAATTATACAATCTGTTTTATCAATGCCAAAAGAGGTAAATGATATTCATACTCTTTTTTTTGGTGATCAAATTGTAACAATGAGTAAAACATCTCAAAAAAAGCTTGAATATTTAGGTTTGAGTAATGTTTCAACTATATATCCAGCCGTAAATCTACCATCAATAAATAAAGATGAGATTATACATGCAAAATATAACTTTCACTTTAGTTCAGAAAAAACAGTTGTTTTATATGCTGGAGACTACACTTCTGACATATATAATTTAGCAGATTTAGCAAAAGAGCTTAAAAATGAGGGAAAAGAGTTTATTTTTGTTTTTGCCATAAGATTAAAAAATAGTTACTCTATTGATGAAGATAGAAGATTCAAATGGTATGTGTCAAATAAATTGGGGCTTTTTCAAGATTCAATACGTATATATAATGAGTTAGAGAGTTTTTCACAACTTTTAGCTACATCTGATATTATGATATTTACACAACAAGATCTATATGCAAAAATGGATCTTCCTCTGGTGATACTTGAGGCTATGGCAATGAAAAAAATGGTGATTATTCCACAAAATGAGATGCTTTTAGAGATGAATATTGATAGGAATCTTATTATATCAAACACAATTTATGAAATAAAAGAGGCTCTTTTAACATTTACAAAAGAGAATCGAAGTGAAATTGGAATAAAAAATTATCAAATTGTAAAAAAATATTTTGAATCCTCTATAATGGTAAAAGGATATGAGAAACTATACTCCACTGTTGAGTGCTAATTTTACTATTTTATTAACTTAATTCAAGATTAAAATAAAATAAAATTTTATTTTTAAAAATATCAAAATATTAGAAAAAACATAAAAAATTAGAAAAAA
>DYRY01000034.1:15101-21636 GCA_020718465.1 Anaeromyxobacter dehalogenans
AAAAAATCACAATAAATTTAAAATTAACAACCAAAAATCATTTGATTTTTAGAATTTAAAAGCTTACAATACAATTTGTTGATGTAAAAAAGGAGGTAGTATGCTTAAGGGTTTTATTGAGGTAGATATAGAGTGTTGCAAAGGTTGTGAACTTTGTGTTGGTGCATGTCCACCAAAAATTGCCTGTTTATCAATATCTAAACAGACAAATAAAAAGGGATATCACTATATAGAGCAGATTCAAAACAGTTGCATTGGTTGTGGAAATTGTGCATTAATATGTCCTGATAGTGTTATAACAGTATATCGTTTAAAAAAATAGTTAAAATAGGAGGTATTGTGGGTGAAGTTTATTTAATGAAAGGTAATGAGGCATTAGCAGAGGCCTCTATTAGGGCTGGATTAGATGCCTATTTTGGTTATCCAATAACACCACAGAGTGAGATATTAGAGTATTTCTCAAAAGAGCTTCCTAAAAAAGGAGTTGCCTTTGTTCAAGCAGAGAGTGAAGTTGCTTCAATCAATATGGTTTATGGTGCAGCTGGTTGTGGAAAAAGGGCTATGACCTCAACATCTTCACCTGGCTTCTCATTAATGATGGAGGGAGTATCTTATATTGCTTGTGCAGAGCTTCCATGTGTTCTTGTTAATGTTCAACGTGGTGGACCAGGTTTGGGAACAATACAACCTTCACAGGGAGACTATTTTCAGGCTGTAAAAGGGGGAGGGCATGGAGATTATCACATGATTGTTCTTGCTCCAAACTCTGTTCAAGAGATGGCAGATATGCCCTCAATTGGTTTTGAGATGGCAGAAAAATATAGAATACCTGTTTTGATTCTTGCTGATGGTGCACTTGGTCAAATGATGGAGAAGGTTGAGTTTAAAGAGTATTCTAAAAAAACTATTGAGCAAAATTGGGCAACAGTTGGAAAACCTGAAACAAGAGAGGCAAATGTTATAACATCTCTTTTTATTGAGCCTGAAGTGATGGAACAGGTTAATTTAAAACTCCAAAAAAAATATGAACAAATAACAAATGAGATTGAGGATTGTGAATTTTATCATACAGATGATGCAGAAGTTTTTATTGTTGCTTATGGAATATCTTCTCGTCTTGCAAAAAAAGCAGTAGATTTATCAAGAGCAAAAGGGGTTAAGGCTGGATTGATTAGACCAAGAGTTTTATGGCCATTTCCAACCAAAATTATTCAAAAATATGCTTCACAAGCAAAAGGATTTATCTCTTTAGAGATGAGTGCTGGACAGATGATTGAAGATGTTAAGTTAGCACTTAATGGAGCTGTAAAATCTAAACATTATGGAAGAATGGGTGGTATGATTCCAGCTCCAGAGGATATTTTAAAAGAGATTGAGTCAATGCTTTAATAAAAGGAGAACTAATGGGTAGAGTTATAGAGAGAGATGGTATTCAATATGAGGTGATTTGGGAAAAACCAAAAGGTCTCAAAGATAAACAGATGCATTATTGTCCAGGATGTGCTCATAGTACACTTGAAAAATTGATAATGGAGGTTATTGGGGAAAAGGGATTAACAGAAAATACAATTGGTGTTAGTCCTGTTGGTTGTTCTGTTTTTGCTTATGATTATATGGATATTGATATGCAACAGGCAGCACATGGAAGAGCTGCAGCAGTTGCAACAGGAATCTCAAGAGTTTTTCCTGAAAAACTTGTTTTTACAATTCAGGGAGATGGTGATTTAGCTGCTATTGGAACAGCAGAAACAATTCATGCATGTAATAGAGGTGAGAATATTGCTATCTTTTTTGTGAATAATGCAATTTATGGAATGACTGGTGGACAGATGGCACCAACAACACTTGAGGGACAAGTTACCTCATCCTCTCCACATGGAAGAGATATAAAACTTGCAGGTCATCCAATAAAAATATCTGATTTAGTTGCACAACTTCCAGGAACCTGTTTTGTAACACGAGTTGCAGTTAATACTCCACAAAACGTGAAAAAAACAAAAGCTGCTATTGAGAAAGCATTCTCTAATGCTTTGGCAAAAAAAGGTACATCTCTAGTTGAAATTGTTGGAAATTGTCCATCAGGATGGAAAATGACCCCTATTAACTCCTATATTTGGTGGGAAAAAAATATGATTCCAATGTATCCTCTTGGAGTTATTAAAGATATTGATAACAACTAATTAAATTCTAATTTACTATTAGTATATGGAGGTTAATAATGCTTCAAGAGGTTATTTTTGCTGGTTTTGGTGGTCAAGGGGTTTTAACTATTGCTAAAAATGTTGCATATTCAGCAATGTTAGAGGGAAAAGAGACTTGTTGGATGCCAACTTACGGTCCAGAAATGAGAGGCGGAACTTGTGGTTGCACTGTATCTGTTAGTGATAAAATGATTAGTTCTCCAATATTGGCAAAATATGATACAGGAGTTATACTAAATTTGCCATCAATGATAAAATATGAATCAAAAATTAAATCTGGTGGTTTAATTATTTGGGAATCAACAACAATTCATGAAGGACCCAAAAGGAATGATATAAAATCAATTCCAATTCCTGCATATGATATTGCTGTTGAGTTAGGAAGTACTCTTGTTATGGGAATGGTTCTGTTAGGTGCATTTATAGAGAAAACAGACTCTATAACAATTGATTCTGTTCTTGATGCCTTAAGAAAAACTCTTCCAGAAAGAAGACATAATCTTATTCCACTTAATGAAAAGGCTCTACAAAAGGGTTTTGAATATGCTTCAAAAATTTAATCTATTCAGAATCCATAAGTGTTTGATAGAGTTCATCTGTTGTTTCAGATTGAAGAAGTTTTTCAAATGAGGAGCTATTTTGAAGCATTCTTGAGAGATTTGATAGAACTCTAAAGTATGAGGCTTGTGATTTTGAAGAGGCAACAATAACAAAAAAGAGATTTACAGGTTTTCCATCAATAGAATCAAATAGAATTCCCTCTTTTGAAAGAGCAACTAAAATAGATATACTATCATAAATATCTGTTTTACAGTGGGGAATAGCAATTCCATGACCAATTCCTGTTGAACCTAATGCCTCTCTATCAAGTAAAATTTTAAATATTTTAGATGAATCAATAGCTATTTTTTTCCCAATTTGTTCAGAAAACTCCAAAAGAAGTCCTTTTTTATCTAAACTTTTTGGATTTAAAATAATCAGGTCACTACTAAGATATTTTTTGTATTCCATCATAAAATATTAAACCTCAATTAGGGCATAATTACCATCTTTTCTAAGGTGTAGAATACTTATCTGATTACTTGCTTTATTTGTAAAAACAAGAAAATCCTGTTTTTGGAACTCAAGTTTCATAACTGCCTCTTCAACAGTAAGATACTCTGCCGCAACAGCCTCTGTTTTTATAATTGTTGGTGTAAGAGCAACACTCTCTTCTCCCTCTACCTCATCAGTTTGTCCATCTTCATAGAATGATTCAGGTGAATAAACATTTAATCTAGTCATTTTAGATGGAGTTGTATTACTAAACTCTCTTAATTTTTGGCGATGTTTTTTAATTTGACGCTCAAGTTTAGCAATTACTAAATCAATAGAAGCATACATATTATTACTTTGTTCTTCACCTTGAATATTTATTCCTGTATTTGAAGAGATATTTACAGAGGCCAAATGATGATTTTTATTAGCCTCTAAAATAACATCAGCTTCAAAAGATGAGTTTAAATATTTTTGTAATTTACCAACTTTTTTAACTGCATACTCTTTTAAGGCATCGGAAGAGTCTGTTTTTCTAAATGTAACTGATATTTGCATATAAACTCCTTATAAAAATGAAGAAATATCCTTTCTCTTACTTGATGATGGTATACCTAACTCATTTCGATAGTTTGCAACGGTCCTCCTTGTTAGACGACTGATACCATATTCACTACTTAAAATCTCAATAATTTTCTCATCAGATAAAGGTTTGTTAATATCCTCTCCTTTAATGATAATTTTTATAAACTCTTTTATTTTTTTTGTTGAGATGGAATCTCCCTCTTTATTAACCACTCCAGATGAGAAAAAATCTTTAAATCGAATAATATTGTAATCTGTTAAAATATATTTATTTGAAGTAGACCTACTTACAGTTGATTCATCTAATCCAACATATTCTGCAATATCTCTTAAAATAATTGGCTCTAGATAGAATGGATCACAACCATTTTCAAAAAAACTCTCTTGAAAATGAAGAATTGCCTCTGCGATTCTCTTTATTGTGCTTGCTCTATGATCTATTGATGTTATGAGAATATTTGCTTTTTCCAATTGATTTTCAATAAATTCCCTATCTTTTTTTCCATTTTTACCAAGAAAATCCTCTGATTTTAGGATGTTCTCATATTTTTTTGAAACTCTAACTCTTGACCAAGAGGGTCTGTTTTCAATTACAACAAATTTATCTTCAATTTTTCTAACAGTTATATCTGGCTCTATATAAATAGGTTCTGAAGGAAAAAACTCTCTTGCAGGACGTGGTTCTAGTGATTTTATTTTATCATAAATCTCTAAAATATCACTATCTTTAAGATTGTATTTATCTTTTATAATAGCAAATTTTCTTTCTGCCATACTTTTGATATCATTACGAAGAATCATAATTTCAACATCAGAAAACCCACGAACTTCTGCCTGAACAACCAGAGAATCAAATATATTATCTGTTCCACAACCAATTGGGTCAAAATTACATTGAATCTCAATTAAAACATCTTGAACATCATCAATATCTATTTTCTCATCACCATACTCACTATTTATTTTAGACACAACATAATCAAAAACAGAGATATCTTCACTTACAGCCTCTAAAAATCCATTTATATTTATGTTTTCAATAAGTAAGATTGCTATTTTCTGGTCAATCTCAAAATCAAAAAAGAGTCTAATTTGAGAGTAAAGATGTTCTTGAAGAGATTTATCTTTTCCTGCTGTATTATCTAAAAATGATGATTTATCATTTGAGTTATCACTATTTTTTCTTGGTTTTCTGAAAGATGTTCCATTATCAGAGTTGTATTGACCCCACTCAAAATTTTTTGAAGCTTTTGATATTGGATCATTAATAGGTATATTAGCATCTCCACTCTGTTTTTTTTGAGATGAGTCTCTCATTAAAAGTGGATTTGATTCAAGTGCAGACTCAATCTCCTCTTTTAACTCTTTTGTTGAACACTCTAATATTTTTAAAGATTGAAGCTGTTTTTGAGTCATAATAAGTTTTGTAGTTTGTGTCTGTTTTATATTTTGTTCGTATCCAATATTCATTCAAACCCCATCACTTCAAACGCTCTTCCGATTTAAAAAACCATCGACTCTCTTTAGTATCAAATAGCCAACTTTGCTTATATTGATGTTGTTCTAAAATTGTTGAAGGGAGTATAAACTCACTTCTTTCAATAATTGCTTCAGCACTATTATTTTTCTTGTTATCTATATGTATAATCTCAAAAGACTCTATTGTGATATCTTTATTTTTCTCCTCAATACTCTTCAATAACTCCCAATCGGAAGAAGTTATATATTTCTTTAGGTGTTTTACTCTTTTCCATTGTAATAAATTATTATAATCTAAAACCTCAGTTGTAGTAAGTTGATACTGTTGTTCAGTTGTTTTGCAGGAGCTAAATATAACTAAAGATATAATTAATAAAAAAAGTTTAATAACTCCTCCAAATATAATAACACACGACTATATGTTAACATACAATAACAACTATTTCAACATTTTTATAGATATTCAATCGTTATATTTAGATTTGTTTATCTATTGTAAAAATAAAAAAATTTAAAAATCTTTATGAATATCAAATATTATTTTCTATATTATCATTTATTTTGATATTGTTTTTCTTAAAATCTGAAAATCGTAATTCAAATCTGATATTTTGCTTTTAATATTTAATAATTTACTCAAGTTTTTTGAAAAAAGATTTTTATTTAGAAAAGGATAACGGTTGCATAAGTATTCTCAACACTCGAATAGAAGTTTTCATCAATATCTCCAAATTCGTTCATCAGTTATCACCACACTTTGGATAAAACCCTTATCTCACGTTTTCTTTGTAAATGACAAGAACCTCTTTTTCGTCAGGTTACATTATTTGTTTGCAAACCAAATTCTATAGTCCTCTATTAATTGAAAATCTGCATTTGTCTTGTCAATTACTTCCAAATCAGGCTCTTTAACTCCCTGCTTTACAATTACGCTATCTCCTAATTTCATATTCATTCATTTTACCAAGTAATGTGTCGTTTTCTGTCAAACCGCTACGCAGTTTGATCGGGCTCTGCAGAACTTGATATTTAGCTCTTTCCCTGCCATTACTTATACAAAATGTTAGGTTTTGTTTTTCATTTAAACATTTCAATAAATTCAGTATCTATTTTGTTTTCAATGATATTCTCTTTAGTCAAAACCGAAAAATAGTCTTTAACTTTTTTAACTAACTCATCATCGCTTACATAATTGAAGTTTACCCTGTCGAGAAATAATTCAATTCTGTCGGTTG
>DYRY01000035.1:0-7134 GCA_020718465.1 Anaeromyxobacter dehalogenans
CTCAATTTTGTGATTCAGGTCTTTGTGTTGATATTGAGTGTAGTGGAGGAGATGTAAAAGAGTGTTATCCATCAGATTCAAAAGAGATAAATGTTGGAATTTGTCGGAAAGGTGTTCAGATTTGTAATAATAAGAGATGGGGAGAGTGTGTAAATGCAATAACCCCAGTCGAAGAGGTTTGTGATAATATTGATAATGATTGTGATGGATTAATAGATGAAAATGTTTTAAATAGATGTGGATTTTGTGGTGATGAACCAGTGGAGATTCCAAACAATAATATTGATGATGATTGTGATGGAAAAATAGATGAAACAGAGGAGAATCCAATAGGTGAGGGGTGTGATGGAAGAACAAATCAACCCTGTTATAGTGGAGAAATAGGAACAGCAGGAAAAGGAATCTGCAAAGGTGGGGTTAGAGATTGCCTCACAACAGGAGTTTGGGGAGAGTGTGTTGGCCAGATTTTACCAAATAGTGAAGAGATTTGTGGTGATTCTATAGATAATAATTGTAATGGATTAATTGATGAATTCTGTGGTGGGGAGTGTACTCCTAATCCAGAAGGTGAGATTTGTGGGGATGGAAAAGATAATGATTGTGATGGGTATATAGATGAGGGTTGCAATCAGATTATAAGAGAGGAGTGTGGAGAGGTTGAGATTTGTGGTAATGGATTTGATGATAATTGTGATGGAGTTGTTGATGAAAATTGCCCATGTTTAGGAACAGAGCAAATAGATTGCTATTTAGGAGACCCATCAAACTCTTTTATAGAGATATCAAGATGCAAAAAGGGAGTAATGAGTTGTATTGGTGGGGAGTTTTGGGGAGCATGTGTTGGTTCAGTAACACCCGATTTTGAGGTTTGTAATGAGATAGATGATAATTGTGATGGAATTGTGGATAATAATTCTCTTGATGCTTTTTGTGGAGTTTGTGGTGGAGAGCCACAAGCAGAGATTTGTCATGATGGAGAAGATAATGATTGTAATGGTCAGATAGATGAGAATTGTCCAGTATATTGTGTTGCAGAGCCAGAGGTTTGTGATGGAGTGGATAATGATTGTGATGGATTGATAGATGAGGGAGTTTTAAATGCTTGTGGAACTTGTGGAGATAGTTGCTATGTTGTCCCAGTAGAGGGGGAGGAGGATTTTAGTGGTGGTGAGTTTGATGGATTAAGCAACACAGAAAATCCAAATGAGATTACATTAGATTCATCCACAACTCAAAATGATTTTGTTTGGATTGCAAATAGTAATGACGATAGTGTTCATAAAATTAATACAATTACAGGTGAAAAATTTGGTCCATTTTCTGTTGAAGGCTCTCCATCAAGAACAGCAGTAGATTTTGATGGTTCTGTTTGGGTTGCTAATAGAATAGGAAAATCTATCACAAAACTTGCAACAAATGGTAATTTTCAATTTAGAGTTCAATTAGATAATGATTGCCAACCACGTGGAATTGCACTTGATAAAAATGGTAATGCTTGGGTTGGATGTTTTGCTTTAAGAGGTAATGTGAGTGGAGCTGATGGTTATATTTACAAAATAAACTCATCTGGTCAAATTTATGAGGGATATCCTTTTGCAAGTCAAACACCTGTTTATGGATTAGTAATTGATAAAAGAGGTTATCTTTGGAACTCAAGATTAGAAAATAATTATAGTGGTGAAGCTTATGCCAAGATATTTAAAATAGATACCAATAAAAATATTGGTGATGAGGGATTTTTTAAGCAATTTGATTTTAACTATCAAGTTTATGGTTTAGTTGCAGATGGTAATAATAATCTTTGGTTTGGTGGTTGGGGAGAGAATGATCTTAAAAAAGTTGTCTATAATGAGGATAGTGATACAATAACTATAACATCATATCCTGCAGGTGCAAATGCAGGAAGAGGAGTGGCTATTGACTCTAATAATAATATATGGTGTGCTTATAGTAGCTCTAATCAAATAGTTAAATTTGCTCAGGATGGGTCAGTTTTAGGAAGATATAACTCTGGTGGTAATAGTCCAATTGGAGTTGGTATTGACTCTGATAATCAAGTTTGGATTATGAATCATGGTTCAAATAATGCAGTTGAGATTAATCAAGATGGGACAATTGCACAAACAGTAATTGTTGGAAGTGCTCCTTACTCCTATTCTGATATAACAGGTTTTAATTTAAGAAACATTGTTTCACCAAGTGGAGTTTTTAAACTTGTTGTTGATACCACAAGAGATGATGCAACTTATGATTATGCTGATTGGAGAGGAGATACTCCAAATGGTTCATCAATATCAGTAAGGGGACGTGTTTCAACAACAACTGATTTCTCATCATCTCTTTGGAGTGATTGGATTACTCAATCTGGAAACCCTTTTATTTGGGATGGTGGTTTAAAACCTGTTGGAAGATATATGCAACTTGAGATAAAGCTTCAACTTGGTACAACTCAAAATGATAAGCCAATTTTTCGTGGTGTTAATGTTCATTGGCAAAGACCATAAAATTTAGTATAGATATTTTAATACTCTTTTATTTTTTCTTTCCACAATATTATTTTTTTTTGTCTCTCTATTGCTATTTCATCTTCTATCCCTTTCAATCCTTTCTAATTTAACCTATTTTATCCATTTTTCTAACTTTTTCATTATGCAAGAGGTCTATTGTTAAAAAAAAATTTGTTCTAAAAAATAGAACTTTTTTTCTTAAAAAATCTCATTTTTTTTACTTTTAAAAAAATATATAATATAATTTGTTATGTTTTTTAGAGGGAGAATATGGAAAAGACAAGAAATGATTTTTGGAATGAGGGAATTGCATTTGCAAAAGAGAAAAAATGGGAAGAGGCAATTGATAGTTATCAAAAAGCTGTTGAGTTAGCTCCTGATGCCCATTTATATACAAATATTGCAGAGTGCTACATAAATTTGGATAAAGTTAAAGAGGCAGGGGAGTTTTACAAATTAGCAGAACCACTTCTACTTGCTGAAAATTACTCAATTAATACAGATGTTGTTTCATACTATGCAAGATATCTTTTAGAGCATGAAAAAGACATTAAAAAGGGTGAAAAATTTTTAAAAATGGCTCTATCTATAAAAAGTAATCAAAAAGATACTCTTGAAAATGTGATGTTTTTTTATCATAAAGCAGGAAAACAGGAGGAGATTTTACCAATTTACTCAAAATTTTTAATTTTACATTCAAATAAAGAGATAGATTCAGAACTAAAAGCCTCTTATCTTGAAAAAACTCTTAAATTCCAAGAGGAACGTTGGCTTGGAAAAGAGAAAGAGAAAGAGAAAATATTCAAAAAAGTTTTAACTGAAAAATCTCTTCCAGATCCAATTATAAAAGTTGCAACAGGAAAACAGGCAACATGTCAATATAACTACTTCTATGGTTGGGAGGATGTTATTGATGAGCTACTTTTAGAACATGGTTTTAAATGGAATGATGTTGAGATGGTTAGACTTTATGAGGCTGCTATTCACTCACAAAATAGCTACTATCTTTTTAATGCCTTTAGATCTATTTTTAAATCAGAAGAGGTTGTATATTCTCTTGATAAATATAAAAAGATGGCGAATATAGGCAAAGTGAGTTTTTGGACTTGGATTAAAATTGTTGCAAATAATGACTATAATCTTAATGTTCATAATTTTTACAAAGAGCTTGAACCACTTCTAACAGAGGCTGATATTGATGAGATTTTAAAAGATAAAAATGTAAATGTCTATAACAAAGAGTCTTTAGTAAAAGCCATTGTTTTACTCAAAAAAGATTATGAAAAAAATCTTAACTCTCTTTTAACTGCAATGAAGTCAGGAAATAGTAGTGATATTCAAAATCAGTTTGCAACATTTTTAAAAGAGGATGATCAAAAAGAGTTTTTTCTTGAGCGTTTTAACAGTTTGGTTGGAACAAAAAAACTTGCTCAAAAAGATTTAGATAAATTGGAAACAGAGATTGAAAAATATATCAATAGTGAAACTCCAACTATCACAGATGAGTTACTCTCTGCCTATAAAAAATTTGAAGCAAAATGTAGTAAATGGGAATCCTCATTTTTTGATCTATTTGTTAGAAATACAAACAGTAGTGCAAAATTATTTAAACATCTAAATTTTCTCTCTGCAAAAGTGGATACTTACAAAACACTTTACAATGATTATGAATTATCTCTAAAAACACCTGTGGAAGTAACTGTTTTTGAACAAATGGAGGAGAGATACAATATTACAAGAAGAGATGTAATATCATATATTCTTGAAAGAGTTGGAGAGATGGGATATTACAATGATTTAGAAGCTAATTTTGAGTTTATGGCTGATACTCATTTCGATTTAACTCTTGATGTTGTTAAAGAGGGGGACTCTAAAGCAATTGTTCTTGTTCTACCAACATTATGGAAAAAAAATAGAGAAAAAACCTACCCAATTCTTTTAGATTTAGCAAAAAGTACAGCAAAAGCAACTCGTGAGGCTGTTGTTAATATTTTAAACAATTATCAAGAGGGGTATGATGATTTTATTGCAATGTTAAGTGATAAAAAAGCATCTGCAAGGGAGTTTGCTGTTAATGTTTTATCAACATTAACAAAAAATCAGGATAAAATTCTTCCAATTATGATTGCAATGAATGAAACAGAGAGTGCAGGAGATGTTAAATCGGCTCTTGATTCATATTTGGAAAAATATGCTCCACAAGAGGATAATCCAGAGAAAATGATGAAAAATTTTCTATCTCAAGTTACAAAAGATAAATCTAAAATGCCATATATGTTCTCTTGGAGTAAACTTACAAAACTAAAATTCTCTCTTACCGGAGAGGAGTTAAGTGAAAAAGAGGTTTTATATCTATTTTCAACATTTTCAAGAAATAAAGGGGTAGCTCCAAATAGAGAGAATCGATTAATGAAAAATTTTATTGATAACAAATCTTTAGCTAATTTTGCTAAATATGTTTATGAAAATTGGGGAGAGAACTCAAAAAATAAATGGGCATTGGGTATTGTTTCTGCATTTGGAGATGAGTCACTTGTAATGCAGATTAGAAAACAGATAGATTACTATGTTGAAAATATGCGTGGTGCAATGGGGGCAAATTTAGTTGATGTTTTAGCAATGACAGGAACAGCAAAAGCTTTGCAAATGGTTGATCAAATAAAAAGAAAAGTTCGTCATAAACAGGTAAAAGGGGCAGCAGAAAAAGCTCTTGAGACTGCTGCAAAAGATTTAGAGATATCAACAGATGAGCTTTTAGACAAAATTGTTCCCGATTTTGATTTTTCTAAAGAGGGAAAAAGAGTTCTTAATTTTGGAACACGCCAATTTGAAATTGCAATAACTCCAGATTTAGAGATATCAATTAAAGATTTAGAGAAGGGAAAAGAGATTAAATCTCTTCCAAAACCAAATGCAAATGATGATGCTGATTTAGCAAAAGAGGCAACAGAGGAGTTTAAAAATCTTAAAAAAGAGATGAAAGTTCAAGTAAAACTTCAACTTGAAAGATTAGAGAATGGATTCTCAAGAAATAGAGTTTGGGGTATTGATGGTTGGAGAGAGCTTTTTGTTGAGAATCCAATCATGAGACGTTTTGCAACAGGATTAATTTGGGCATTTTATGAGGATAAAGAGTTAACAAAACTTGTTTCAACATTTAGATATCTTGAGGATGGAACATTTGCAAATGAGGAGGATGACTCTTTTGTTTTTCCAGAAAAAGGATATGTTGGCTTGGTTCATCCAATTGAGTTAACAGAAGAATCAAGAACAAATTGGATTCAACAGATTGCAGATTATGAAGTTAAAACTCCATTTGAACAGCTTCAAAGAGCACTATATTTTATAAAAGAGGAGGATTTAGAGAAAAAGGATCTTTCCGATTTTAAAGGTTATATGATATCTCGCTCAAAACTTAAAACAAGATTATTTTCAAAAGGGTGGCAAAGAGGTTCTGTTCAAGATGCAGGTTGTTATTATGAGTACTACAAAGAGATTCCAGAGTATGGAATTGATGTTGAGCTAAGTTTTATGGGTGATTGTATGTATGATGATTATGGTGATGTTCCTGTTTATGATATTCTATTTTATGCCTCAAAAACAGTTGCAAGAGGCTCTTATGTTTATGATAGACCAGAGGATGGAAACACTTTTACCTTAAAACAGATTCCAAAACGATTATACTCTGAAATCTATCATGAAATAAAATCTATTATGGATTCAGGAACTGGATTTAATCCCGATTGGGAAAAAGTTCAGTGGTAGTTGAGTTATAATTAAAAATTGATTTATTAAGAATTAATCTATTTTCTCAAAATCCTCTTTTCCAACACCACAAAGTGGGCATGTCCAATCAGCTGGGAGAGCCTCAAAAGATGTACCAGCAGCAACTCCAGAGTCTGGATCACCAACTTCAGGATCATAAATATAACTACAAGGAATACATATCCATTTACTCATATTACCTCCATAAAAAAATAAATAGGTGAAAGTGAAACCATATTTTAGTAAAAATATTTCACTTTTTTAATATAATAACATTTTTAATTTTATCAATATTAAAAGTAAAAAATCTTGATAATTTTTTTAAAAAATATTTTTATCTGTTTTTTTTAATAAAACAATCTCTTTTGGTAAAAAACCATATTTTTTTAGCAAACTCTCTAAAATATCATATCTTATACCAATATAAACAGCATTATATCTGTTGACATTATCTATAATATATCTAAAACTACTTGATAAACCTTTATCAAATAACTCCAATCTACCAATTTCATCAATAATAATAGAGCCAGAATTAATTGATTTTATAAAATTATTAACTTTATCAAATGATTTATTATTAAAAACCATTGTTTTTGTTAAAAAATCGTAACTACAACACTCAAATTCATCAAAACTTGGAAGCAAAATAAAATTATATCTTTTTTGTTCTCTATTAATACATTTTGTTAAAACCCCAGAGATATTTTTAGTAATTAAATTTTGTAGGTGTGTTGTTTTTCCTGAACCCTGAAATCCTGTTACACATATTATATCAATTAATTTTGTCATAAAAACTCAAAAAATAAATCTTTTATTTTTACAGAAAAGAGAAAAATAAATCTTTTATTTTTACAGAAAA